>CAYHGS010000004.1:0-72573 GCA_964356305.1 uncultured Candidatus Peribacteria bacterium | reverse complement strand
CTGATGGCGTTTTAGTCTCTATGGGAGGCCAAATTCCGAATAATCTCGTTATGAAATTAGCGAAGGCCGGAGTGAAAATTCTCGGAACTGACGCGAAGGATATTGATCGCGCGGAAGACAGAAATAAATTTTCCGCGATGCTTGATACATTGAATATCGATCAGCCTGAATGGAAAGAACTGGTGAATATTTCTGATATAGAAAAATTTGCCGACAAAGTTGGATACCCTGTTTTAGTCCGACCTTCATATGTTTTGTCAGGTGCGGCGATGAGCGTCGCGCAGAATGCCGAGTCATTAAAAGTGTTGCTCAGTAAGGCCGCGAGAGTGAATCGCGATGCTCCGGTGGTAGTGAGCAAATTCGAAACAGGCGCAAAAGAAGTTGAGGTTGATGCCGTAGCATACAAGGGGGAAACGCTTATATATGCCATTTCTGAACATATTGAAAATGCCGGCGTTCATTCGGGTGATGCTTCAATCGTACTACCTCCGCAGAAATTATATTTAGAAACGACACGTCGAGTGAAGATGATTGCGAAAGAAATCGCAAGGGGATTAAATATTACCGGTCCGTTTAATATTCAGTTTTTGGCTAAGAATAACGACGTAAAGGTTATCGAATGTAACCTGCGCGCGAGTAGAAGCTTCCCATTCGCTTCGAAGGTCACCGGCTATAACTTCATTGATATTGCCACGCGCGCGATGCTCGGAGAAAAAAGCGTCCTGAATTTACGTGTTAATAAGCCAAGAACCTTGGATCTCGATTATGTCGGCGTAAAGGTTTCTCAATTTTCTTTCCCTCGCTTGAAGGGTGCCGACCCTGTACTCGGCGTGGAAATGGCTTCGACAGGTGAAGTGGCATGTTTCGGCGATGATTTACATGAGGCATTCCTGAAGGCGATGATCTCGGTTGGATTCTCACTTCCGAAAAAAAATATCTTGGCTAGTATCGGACGTACAGAGGACAAGGCAGACTTCTTGCCTGCGGCAAGGCTCTTTATCAAGATGGGCTATACACTATTTGGAACGGAAGGAACGGCTGCATTTCTCCGAGAAAATGGCATCGACGCTACGACGCTCTACAAAATTCAATCTAAAAAATCTCCAAATATTCTCGAAGCTCTCACTTCGCATGGTATCGATCTTGTAATTAACATACCAAAAAATTACAGTCGCCAAGAGAGCACGGATGGCTACATGATCCGTAGAAAATCAATCGACCTCAATATTCCCCTCATTACCAACACGCAGGTCGCCAAGATTATGGCCGAGGCTCTCTCGAAATATAAACTTGAAGATCTCAAAATAAAAAGTTGGAAGGAATATGGAGAGCGATAAACATCTATGTCACCAACCATTATTTTTTTCGGTATAACGAGCCTCTTCGCTGATATAGCGGGAGAGATGTTATTCCCTATTTTGCCTCTTTTCTTCGTCATGGAAGTAGGTCTTTCTGCTGCCATTCTTGGCGTTATAGAGGGCTTGGCCGAGGGAAGTTCAAATTTTTTTCAGGTATGGTTTGGATGGCTTTCTGACAAGCTCAAAAGGAGAAAACCTTTTGTTATTTTAGGATATGGAACGGCTGCATTTGGAAAACTTCTTCTCGCGCTCTCTGGTAGCTGGCCGCTCATTCTTATCGCAAGATTATTTGATCGAGGAGGGAAGGGGATTCGCACATCCCCCAGAGACGCGCTTATAGCCGAGTCTATCGCGTCAGATCGACAGGGAGTCGCATTTGGCCTTCATCGTATGCTAGATAGCACAGGCGCGGTTATTGGCAATTCTCTCGCTATCATACTCGTAAGCATTCATATGCCGCTCCGCAATATCGTTTGGCTATCCATCATCCCTGCCTTCTTGGCTATTCTTTTTATTCTCCCCGTGAAAGAGCCAAAAAATATTTCGGCCGGTGGTGCCGCTTCTATCATGCCGAAAAAAATCGCCATGCCTTCTTGGAGTGATTTTACGAGTGACAGAAAAAAATTCGGTTCGGAGTTTTGGCGATTCGTATGGGTGAGTATCGTCTTCCATATGGGGAAAATCAGCTATGCGTTCCTCCTCTTGAGACTTGCTAATTTCGATGTTCCCACCGAACAAATTCCTTTTTATTACTTATTATTCAATATCGTTCAGGTTTTATTCGCTCTTCCAATAGGAAAATTATCTGATGTGTTCGGAAAGGCCATACTTGTTTTTGCAAGCTTTTTTCTCTTCGCTCTATCCTCCGCCGGTTTTATCATTGGAGGAAGTGTACCATTCCTACTCATACTTTTTGTTCTTCAGGGCATCTCTTTTGCCCTTATGGAGGTTGGATTCCGCACCTTCCTTGTGGAGCTTTCTCCTCAAGGATTAAAGGCTACGGGCCTGGGTATTTATTTCACCGTTACGGGATTCGCCGTCATGTTTGCGAGCTGGATCGCGGGTATGCTATGGCACTACAATATGGGACAATTTTCATTTATCTATAGCGCCACGATGACTGGTTCGGCCGCATTCTTGTTCTTCTTTTTCTTCTTTAAAAGAATCAAAGGCGCAATCATTAGATTAAAACTTCGGATGTGATTGTTGATTATTTCACGTCGAGAATATCATCATGCCTTACTCTCTCCTCTGCTCTTTTTTCCAACTCTGCGCCTAATACTGTATCCTTTAATGCTTCGTGTTTAGCAATATATTCTTGTACGTATTTTCTGAATATCTCTATATTGTAACTATTGGATTTATAGAAAAAGTCGAAAATATCTCCCACGAGAGGGATTGAACCAAGACTCGAATCTACGGCAATTTTTGTGAGCATTTTTTTAATCTCACTCCGTGGCACTCCGGCCAAATGAGCCTCGGTCACAATATAAAGCGCTGCTGATGCCGCTACCGCATCACCCACAACCGGTATTAATCCTATAATTCCTTCGATTGGAATCTTAATTCTATTGAGCAGTGGAATATGTTTGATAATCGGAATGTGTTTCAGTGCCTTTCCTTCCAAAACATCCGCCATAATCTCACTGCGCCCTAATGCTGCCTCTAATTTTGCCCTTGTCGTAGCCATAATCTCCACATCCTGAGATAGACGTACTATCTCGCCAGCCTTTGCTTCGGCCTGTCGCAAAACCTCTGGAGTGACAGAAATAATCGGTGCCTGTGGTACTTCAGCGGATACGAGAGAGGACGTATTGGAACTCGAAGGTTCCGGTGGTATATCGAGGATGTCGTCTTCGCCGTAGAGTGGAGACATATTATGGGCGTGTTAGTTTTTATTCTTGGATTCGAACAACTGTGCGATTATCGTCACCATCAAAATCGAAGGCATCAACCGGCTCATATTTTCCCCTACTGTTCTTAATTAACACCCCCTTTTTCACACCATCTTCGAGTGTTTTGAATGTTACCTTTCCACCAAGAGGAATGGTATTCATATCGACCTTGCCTACGGGCTCTTCTAATTCAGGAGTTGGGACCTCTGAAGCAGGTGGAGGAGACTTCGGAGCGGGAGGCTGCTTTGCCACATCTGTTGGCGCCGGTTTTGGAGCTGATTTATGCATTACTGCTGCGGCACCACCACCTATGATGGCGACTGCGGCGAGTGCTCCGGCAATTTTGGTGCGCGTTCTTGCTGCAATTCTTGCCGGCTTACTCTTGATTCTATCCCTAACATATTCAGCAATTTCATCTTCGGTCTGTGTTGTATCACATGAAAGAATAATTGTATTTTTATTCTTCCTGTAATCTTCAACTTTCTGTCCGGACATAAGAATTAATATCTCTATGTTCGCGAGTTTCCTTAGTTCTTCATCGGTCATCGACATCAGAGCGGTTTTTATCCTCTCTATGCCTGGCAAAGAATTAAAAAAGTTTATATTTCCATGATCGTAATCTAACTGTATTTTGCGTAATCCTGACTGTGTCTCCAAATCATCAATTTCCATCTCGGCCTTTCGTTGATTGTCATATTTTTTTGCAACATTCACTATATATTGCGTTATCTCACCATCATTTATCGGGAGCTGCAGTGGATTTATATAAAGAATCGTATTCTCCACCTGAGTATCCAAAGCTCTCCATGGTGCCGGTTTTGCTGATTTCTTTGTTCTGAACAATGTATTCCATTTGCTCTGCGCAAGAGGCTTCCTATCGGTATATGTGATATGCAATGCTCCAATAAGCCGCTGCTCATCTGCCGATAATTTCTCACACAATACCGTAACTCGTTCAATGCCCTCCATTGCGGTTTTGTTCTTCGCTAGCTCTTTACTCACCATAACATCTTTACCCTCCCTAATACCGTCTATTACCGGAGATGATGTGGCAGCAGATGATGGCGTGTAAGAAGGTAGAGAGGGCAATGGTAAAATTATTGGAATACTTTCATCTATTTCCATTCCTTCAGATAACTTGACTATACTGCCATCCGGCAATGTAATGGTGCCGTTATATAAGCGCTCATCCCAAAATTCCCCATCTTGTACTTCTCCATCGTCCAATACTACTCTTCCTTTTCCGCGATCTATATCACCCTCCGTCATATCAATGTCCATGAATCTTCCATTTCCAAAAGTCACTCTACCTTTTTTCAAAGATCCATGATAAAAATCTCCATTATCAATTCTTCCATCATCAAAACTTCCATCTGCATATTTTTTTACTCCACTTCCTGTAAAATGATCATCGAAATTACCTTCCCACTCATTGCCACTCGCATCAAGAGTCGGTAATACTACATCCGGGTCTATAGGTTCCGGAATTTGGACTGGCTCAATAACTGCGATCGGTGCACTAGGGGTAATTGGGGCGATTGAATTCGCATTCCCCGGGTGGACAAATACGGGAGCAGGTGAAGGGGTGAAAACTGGACTGACTATCACGGGTTCAACCGGTTCGAAGACGGCAGGTTCCGGAGCTGGAATATGAGGAGGTACCACAAATGGAGTCTGCACTACCGCTGGCTCTTCTTTGGGAGTAGGAGTTGGTACAATGGGAGTCGGCATCATTGGCGCTGGCGCAACGGGTCGCGGGGCGGGAACTGGAATGGTTATCGCGGGCCCGGCCTGTTCGGGAATGGCGGGAACAGCCCCCTCAGTTTCAGTACGAACTTTCATAAAAAAATTAGGAAATGGCGCCTTGCCTGCCTCTTTTACAGTGCCTTCTACTCTCATCTGTTCGATGATAGCTGCCGCCTCGTCACTCTTTAAATTCAATTCTAATCGAAATGTTGGCAGGGAAATCCTTCCTTCTTGTTTTTGAACCCATTGGGTGGCTTCTACAAGTTTTGGATCTTTTCCTACTGTTTCAGCATGGCTCTTATCTATTTGCTGTAGTAATCTTAAAAATTCCGGATCATTACCTACGTCTTCCTGATTGTCTTGATCGCCTTTATTATTCATATGTGTGAATTATGCTGTAAATTTGTATATAAGTCAATTATCAAAGCTGAATTATTATTCTGCCTCTCTCTTTATTCTAACATTAATATTCTTTCCCTGTATTCTAATCGCATATCCATGTTCGCTCCTCGGCTTCATCTCGCCGTTACGATTAAGATATATATATCCAACAAGTCTGTTGTCGTTGGTAAATAATTCGAGAGCTCGTACCATCCCTTCTGGAGTACGTAGCAATTCGGATCTAGTCTTTACTGCGAATTCATTATTAAGTACAAATTCGTCTGTCTCATTTTTATTGTTAATCTTTTGTATTGTTTTGATAGTATGACCATCTAGAGTGATACTATCAGTACTTGCTGCCTCATAGGGTTTTTCTGGGGCAGGCGCAGGTTCCGGAGTTGGAGCTGGAGCCGGGGCAGGTTTTGCTGATGGTTTTTTGTGTATGCCTATAGTATTCCCATGCATCCGTATCTCATATTTTGCAAAAAAGTCTCCATGTTGATTTTGCGCATAGAGAAGACCTATAGGCGGATTTCTAAAATCCACATCTAGACTTACATCTCCCATTTTTATGTTTACATAGTCGGAGTTTTTGTCCTTTCCCGGCGGGATTGTTACCCTTGGGTATGAAATATCCCCACCAAATGTTGCAATTTTATACTCTTTTTTTGCTCCGTCTTTTCCAGTGAATGTTATCCATGTGAAATAACTCTCCACGCTTGGATTCGGTTTTCTTACTTCAAGCACATGCTGCTTTCCCTTGCCGGTTTCGCTCGCCTCAGGTGGTACCGGAGTTGGAGTTGGAGTCGGTCTAGGCGTAGGTACTGGAGTTGGGACAGGTCTAGGTACCGGAACGGGAGCTGGAGCTGGGGTTGGCCTAGGTACCGGAACTGGTACTGGAGCTGGCGCAATAGGTTGAGTTGAATAGTCGTAAGAGAATAATGGATTTTTGTTCGCCCATTCATGTCCGCTGGCCGGTATCCATCCTTCAAGTGCTTTCGAATATACAATTCTATCTTCCTTTTTAATTTCCTTAAACGCTTCGCGAGAATTCTTAAACTTTCCTCCAACACTCGCTCGCTCTTTTGCCTCAAGGGGTGAGTCATTCCTGAATTTGTTATTTTTATCTTCTACAAAAGTTTTTTTTCGCGCGTTCATATCTTTCTTGATCTGATCGTCGCTCTTGAGGATGTCTAACCATATGCGATAATTTCCATCTACTCCTTTTGTTATCTCCTCGTCTTTCTCATTTTTATCTATGACCAATACTGTTGATTTGAAAAATTTCTGCGTGTTGATATTGAGTCCTTTGAATATATTTTCAAATCTATCGATAGCTGCGTTCAAATCGTTTACATGCTCTATATGTTCATTAATTGTACTTGCCCTATACGGCTTGTCGTAATTTATTTGAGCGAGCATAGGCACACCATAAGTACTTTCAAATGCTGCCATTTTTTGCTTGCAGGTAGCACGTACTTTTTCGAGTGCTTGTATCTCATCTGGGGAAGCCTCCGCCATCTTCACCTCTTCTTCCTTCGCCTTTCTTGCCTTGCCCTCCTCTGCTATTCTTGCTTCTTCGCTTTTGTCTAGAACCTCTCCTTCATTATCTTTCGCGGCATTATTTTTCTTCATTCTTTCAGCGTTTTCGGCAGGTGTCTCGACAGCATAATTAAACCATGGTTCCTGTTCCTTTTCCGCCCACTCATATGGTGCGCTTGGACTGCCCGCAACACCGTTCCAATTTATTTTTTGAGTTTTTCCCTTCATGTCATCGACGTATGCCCTGCGGATATTCTTGAATGGAATACCTTTTGCTTGCGCCTCTTTGAAGGCTATGTCTTCTTTGTCCGTGTTATATTTCTTCGATTCATCGACTATCATTCTCGCGGCTTCTTCCAGATTTTTTTTGATATTTTCCGTAGAATTTCTAACATCAATTTCTACATAGAAATAGCCATTAGGATACATTACCGGCTGCAGTGAATCTTTATACCCGAATCTTGGTGGAACCAAAATATTGAGTCTTCTCTTCGTCTCCGGATCTAAGTTTTTCATTGTCTCTATTGCATCCTTAATTTGGTCTTTGTATTTTTCCCCATCTATATCAACCGCGTAAGCCACATCGATTTCGGCAGGTTTTACTGTCTCTACGTGACCCTCTGCAGTCATTGTCGGTTTTGCCACCTGTAGGACGAATACTCCGGTCACTTTTTCGTCTGGTACTATTTGATATTCTGGTGGTTTATTGATAATAACCGGCTCGAGTCTACCGCTCGGGCTGACTGTCACATAACAGATAAATTGTAGTTTTCCCTGCTTACCATCCGGTGTTTTTTCATGTATTTCGATAGTCCTGTGCCCATTCTCAATTTTGCCCTGAGTGATCACGAGAGGTTGCAGTCCCGGAATATTTGGAACCAGTATCAATTTGTGTGATGTCGGCTTGCCATCAGGCGTCGGAAGCATTTCTACCGTAATGATAATTATTCCATTCTCCTCAACCGTTCCCTCAATACTTTTTTCCGGAAGCGTAGACGGAGGAAGCTCATTTGGATGATCATTTGGCAGGTCATTTGGCCCCGGAGTCGGAGTAGGAACTACCTCTCCCTTTAGGGGTGGCACCGGTACGACTTCGCCCTTGGCACCTTCTGGCATAGTGAAGAGAATCTTTGACTTACAGTTTTTGAGGTCTTCTGATCCTGTTCCTGATTTGAGATCGAGTGTAATTATATCTTTCTGTGGGTCCATTTTGTTGCCTTCATTCATCGCCTCATAAAGATCCTCCGCACGCTGGTAGGCGAGCGCGAGATCAAATAAACCTGCGGCATCGCAAAATACCGGGTCATTGGCTGTTAAAAATGTTTTGATATCTGCGGCATTATCTGCCAATACTTTTGCCTGGTATTCTTTTATTAAAGGTTCATTAGCAGCGATAATTGCCCTTAACGCTATAGGCTGAATCGCATTTTTTCCTTTTAAAATATTCTCAAAAGCTTCTGATTTTTTCTGATGCCATTCTTTTCGCTCCGCTCTATTTCTTGTCTTCTCGAGCTTGTTGAGATCATGACGCTGACCATTTGTGCCCCCTAAATAGATAAACGTAATGCCCTCTAGTCTGCCATCTTTTTTGGCGGCAATTATTTTATCAATAATTCTTTTTGACTCTGCCTCCTCTATTCGATTTGGCTGATCGTGCTCGGCTAAATTATAGTTGTAAAAAGCCTTTTCAATATTTTCAGGGGACTCCGTGATAACACTAGCCACCTTCTCCAGAGCCTTTCTCGATTCCTCTACGGCTTCTTTATGCTCTGCAATTCCTTCTCTGGTACCTTGTTTTACCTTCTCCTTGGTGCCTTTTGCTACTTCATCTACCGGCAATGGCTCTGCGCTTTCAGCCCCCATATGTACTATTCTGCTTGGAATAATGCCTGAAAATTTTCCGTTGGTGCTATGAAGGGGATATTTTTTAAACATTGGTTTGTTTTTGTGATATTTTTATTTCTTTTTATTATATCATTTTTAGCTTTATAAGTCAATCTGAGTGATTTATGGCAGACGTTCTCCTTGCCCTGAAGCTGGTACTCTCGTAGAATACTGTTCCAATGGATACAAAAACCATAGAACGACTGATCGGAGAGCTCCTAAGTGCGATGGGGGAGGATGGTATGCGTGAGGGGTTGAGGGAGACGCCGAGGCGAGTAGCCGAGGCGTATAAGACGCTTTTTTCCGGCTATGACAAGAAGCCTGAAGATGTTCTGACTGTTTTTGATGGTGAGGCATATGATGAGATGATTGTATCGAAAAACATCGAATTTTATTCTATGTGCGAACATCATATGTTGGCTTTTTTCGGAAAGGCACACATTGGATATATTCCTGATGGAAAATTAATTGGTCTCTCTAAGCTACCCCGGCTCGTCGAAATCTTTTCACGCAGATTGCAAAATCAGGAACGTCTCACTTCGCAAGTTGCCCAAGCACTCATGAAACTCGTAGGTGCAAAAGGAGTGGGGGTTGTAATTGAGGCTCAACATCTGTGCGTTATGTCGCGCGGTGTAGAAAAACAAAATAGCGTGGTGGTAACCTCATCCCTTCAGGGTTCATTCAAAAAAAATGACACCACTCGTTCTGAATTTTTGAGGTTGATAGCCCGTTAGCGCATGATATACTTTTTTTGATATGAGCTCTTTTCTACCACGATCCATTCAGAATTTGATTGATGAATTTTCTCGTCTTCCCGGCATAGGGCCGAAGAGTGCCGAGCGATTGGCTATTCATTTACTACATTCACCACACTCACGAATCAAAGACCTAGGAGATTCTGTCTTAAACATGAAAGATGGTGTTGAATTTTGCTCTATCTGCTGGCACTTATCAGATTCCAGCATTTGTCGCATTTGTAGTGATGATGCTCGCGTGAAAGATATTGTCTGTGTCGTTGAGCAAGTGCTGGATGTTGTCGCTATCGAAAAGTCCGGCGCGTTCCATGGCATTTATCACGTACTGCACGGCGTTCTCTCTCCCATTGACGGCATCGGTCCGGAGAATTTGAAACTTTACGAACTGGAAAAAAGAGTGCGTGAAGGTGGCATAAAAGAGGTTATTCTTGCAGTAAATCCAAGTGTCGAAGGCGAAACCACGGCAATGTATATCACTAAAATGTTACAAGGTTTCGATGTACACGTGACACGTATTGCCCGCGGACTTCCGGTTGGAGGAGAGCTTGGCTATGCTGATGAAAGCACCATTTCCCGCGCCATGACGGGGAGAATGGGAATGTAAATAATGTCAGGAATCATTCAAGAAGATGTTATAGACCCTTCAGCGTTTTGTTATATTCGCATGTTAAAGTAATGGAGTAGAGACGAGAGTCTTGAATCAGGCGGTTAAGCGAAATATCAACCGATTTCCTAGGGATTTTATGTTTCAACTTAATAATAAAGAAATGAAGAATTGGATTCAACCTTACTCGCAAATCCTAAATCTCATCGGCCCCGCACCCGTTAGATACGTTTTTTTTGTTTTCAGGTTGGTTGACGGCGCGCTATAAAGCTGTTCAAAATCATTATGAAGGAGAATATTCCAGCTGGTATCCCAAGATTTAGGCGAGTTTTTTAGAAAATTCAGGAGCTTTTTTGTATTCTCTTTTTGATTGCCGCAGAGCGATAAATCCAGACTTTCATAAGCCAACTCTGTTGATTTTTTCTTTCCTTTTGCGGGAAGTAGCAGTACCTTGGGTAGAGTGCTATTTTTCCTAACAACTGGAATTATCTTTTCTCCAAAGTGCGTAGCCAATGCAAGTGTCGGATTAAGGAAAAATGGCGTGTCCATGCCAATTTTCTCGGCTAATCGTAGGAGCTTCTTCGTGGAAAGAGGACTGCCATAAAGCTCATTTAAACCAACCAGTACCGCCGCTGCGTTACTAGAGCCACCGCCAAGCCCCGAGGCCAGAGGAATGCGCTTACGGAGCGTAATTGTTATGGCTGGTCGGATATTTTTCCCATGCGTATCCTCCTTCACGGCTTGGTAGAACAATTTGGCGGCTTTGTATGCCGTGTTTTCTCTGCCTTGAGGACAGGGGAGGCCCTTGGTGTACAAAATAATCTTCTCCTTATCATTCTTTTCAAAAATAATGGTGTCGTGAAGCTGAACCGGCATGAGTATGGACTGTATTCTATGGTATCCATTAGCCACCCTAGCCCCAATGTCGAGCGTCAGATTAATCTTTGCCGGTGATAATAATCTTATTTTATTCATATTTTATACATACTCGACATTATTCTCGTTTTATATTATACCGTTTATACTTCTGTAATGTTATATAAAAAAACATTTATGCCTGAATCACTAGGTAGCGCTAACGATATCCCTATTCCTCCGCTTCCGGAGCTTTCTCTGGGGCAGCGTGAACGAATGCGACGTAATGAGTCCCTGCGGGCTCCACCGGCTGGCCCTCGCCCTCGTGTGTCCATGGCAGACATCCAGAAGCAGACATCAGAATTTTCTACTGATGCTCAATCTACCAGCCCTACATGGCTTTTGCCTCCACACCTTACATTATTCTACAAAAAGAGAGAGGCTCCTATGCTCCCTTCGGACACCATCAAACAATGCGTTATAGATTCTCTTCGTTTGCATGATGCGGTTTTTATCGTGGTCATCAGAAAAAATATTGGAATACCGACAGCATGGCTTGCGGCACTTGAAGAATTAAAATCTAAACTTTCCCCGGATATTGATTTCGATTTTATGTTTATTCCTAGCGGAACAGATGAAACGATTGCAGGACTCTATGTAGATGGCGGCTATCTTGCCATCCAATTAGATCATGACAATAATATTTGCACTACGGATGATGCCCTTATCGCAGGGCTTGAATTATGTGTCTCAAGAATGGTTTCGCCTATACATAGAAGATGTCGTGCAGTTCAAAAGGATACAGAAAGAGCTGCTACCATACCCCCTGACGTTATACCTGCTGCTGTACCGGAACCATCACTGCCATGCATTTCTGAAGCGCCTCCAAAAAAGCCCATTCGTACTGTTGACGCAAGTGATGTATTTCTTGCGCAATGGGATGCTGAAGCGAGAGCCGATAATGCTGCTGCTAATAAGGTACGATTAGCTGCTGTCAGATCAACGTCACGATTGTAGTACATCGAATGCCATTTTTTAGTAATGGCTGCGTAGTGGCTGTTATGCCAATTCGCGCCTCTTCCAAGCCCATAATCGTCGACAACGACTTTCTCATCCGTGGAACAAGTGGATCAATTTTTGGGATATCACATTCGAAATGGATGCCGATATGAGTGATGATATTATTATTTTTGTGAGTTTTTTCGAGAATATATTTCAGATATTTTCTACTATTATTCACTCCTTTTTTACAAAGTTCCGTAGCAAACATTCCTAGAGATCCATGACCTATTCCCTGCGAAATGGCCGTAGTGAGCGCATGTATGGCTACGTCTCCGTCTGAATCCGCTTCTAGTTTTTGCAAATTATTTATTTTTACTCCGCAAAGTGTGAGATTTTTTTTCGTATTCTTTTCAAAAAAATGCGTATCGGTTCCGAGAGCATAATATGTTTTTTTATTTTCACTTTCTTTCTCGAGTATCATCTTCGTAGTCGTAATGTCATGCTGTGTGGTAATTTTTCTGTTAAATGTAGAGGCTGGAATCCAGCATACCTCATGGCCGGATTGCTCGACAAGAGAGGACTCGTCTGTTGTCTCTATTGGCTGCATGTAAGCTTTTTTTAGAATATCTAGGCGAAATGTCTGAGGAGTTTCCGCGTAGAGAATTTCCTTGCGATCAATTGTCTCGCCGATCTTATTTTTGGATGATATTTTTTTGAGTGTGTCGGAGGCTTGACGGGCAATAATACATGCACCATACTTTTTTGCACTTTTAATTGTCTCCTCAATTTCTTGTTTTGTAGCGAGTACGTTTCCGCAATTGTGAAAGAGGATTGTTGATTTCTCCGAAAGATTGAATTTTTTATTTGCAAACTTAAATGCGCTTTTTGCTGATTGGAAACGCGTTTCCCCTCCAATAGTGAAATGAATATTTTTATACTTCTTGGGTGAAAATATTTTCTTGAGTGCTGCAATATTTTCATTATTACACGCGATAATAATTTCGTTTATACATTTTGATTCTAAAAATGGTTCAACTGTATAGGTAATTAATGGCTTATTATTCACAAGCGTTTCAATCTTATCTACTCCCTGCATGCGCAGACTTTTTCCGGCTGCGAGAATAATAGCAATATTTTTTTTCATACTTTTCATAAATGACATCGCTGTAATTCAATAAGCTCCTCAAGATTCGGCTCGTCCGAGAAGTCATGTTTCGATATATGCTCGCGGATATATGGCCCTATCTCTATGAATGAAATTTCATTTTTGAGAAATTTTTCTACCGCCTCGTCGTTGGCATGATTGAGAATTGCCGGCATGTTTCCTTGAATTTGCGCGGCTCCTCGGGCGAATGTAAGTGACTCATATATTGACTCATCCGGCTTTTGGAATGTAAGCTTCGACATTTTTCCAAAATCCAAACGGGGGAATTTCGTCTCCTCCCGCTCAGGGAAGAAAAGCGCATACTGAATAGCAAATCGCATATCAGGAGGGGACATAGTCGCCGTGATATTTCCATCCTTCCACTGAATCATTCCATGAATAATCGATTCGGGGTGTATCACTATTTCTATCTGAGAAACGGGTATTTTGAAAAAAGCATGAGCCACCATGAGCTCAAACCCTTTGTTCATTAAGGTCGCGGAATCAATGCTTATCTTTTCCCCCATTTTCCAAATCGGGTGTTTGAGTGCGTCCTCTTTTGTGACCTTTGCTAGCTGTTTTTTTGACATCCCATAAAATGGCCCTCCAGTGCAGGGAAGTATTATTTTTTCTATATTTTGCTCACTTCTTCCTTCGAGACATTGAATTATTCCCGTGATTTCTGAATCGATTGGGACGATAAGAGTTTGATGTTTGATGGCGAGCTCAAGTATGAGCGAGCCGGCACTGACGAGACTCTCTTTGTTGGCGATGAGTAGTGTTTTCTTCTGCTGTATGGCCGTAATGGTATGAATAATTCCCTCCATTCCGCTGATCGCATTCACTACCATTTCTACATTTGGATCACGAATCATCTCGGTGATTCCTTCATCTCCAGGGAGGAGTTCTGGAAATTTTTTTGAAATAGGGTAGCGTTCTATTTTGAGTTTGAGGAGTTTTTCCGCATCGGTTAAGCATATTCTTTCCGGCTCAAATTCATTGACCAGCTTAGAAAAAAGCTCAGTATTATGGCCGGATGCGGCCATTCCTATAATATGGAATTTGTCGGGATTTTGCCTAATAACGTCCAGAACTTGCGTACCAATCGATCCCGTTGCGCCTAAAATAACGATATTTTTCATACATTATCGGCGTCAATAATTGCGAGCAGCTCTTTTACCAATGATTTTTCCGGGACGGTTTTAATGATTTTTCCATATCTATATATAATTCCGCACCCGCGGCCGGCCGCTATTCCATAGTCGGCCTCTCGTGACTCCCCGGGGCCATTCACAACACATCCCATCACGGCAATCTTGATTGGTTTTTTGATATGCGCTGTTTTTTTCTCTACCTCATGCGCTAATTTAATGAGATTCACCTCGACACGTCCACAGGTAGGACAGGCAATAACCGTCCTTTCTTTTTGATAAAGGCTGAGCGATTTGAGAATTTCCTTTGCAACTTTTATTTCTTCCAGAGGGTCTTCCGTCAGAGATACTCTTATAGTATCCCCGATACCTTGATAGAGAAGCGTGCCAATTCCTATGGCACTTTTTATACCTCCTGTTACAAATGTGCCCGCCTCAGTAACACCTAGGTGTAGAGGATAATCACACTTTGCGGCGATGCGTTCATACGCCTCAATCATCTCGGGAACATTACTGCTTTTAAGGGCAATAACCAAATCTCGATAGTTATGTTTTTCAAAAAATTGTATCCATCGAAGAGCGGATTCCACGAGAGCCTCGGGGGAGGGGCGTCCATATTTTTCCCATAAATCTTTTTCGAGGGAGCCGGCGTTTACTCCTATACGCATTGGCTTTTTCAACTTCTTTGCAACCGTGATAATTTCCTCAACCCATTCTTTCTTCCCAATATTTCCCGGATTCATACGAATTTTTGCGGCACCATTTTGCAGAGAGGCAATTGCCATACGATAATCGAAGTGAATATCGGCCACTAATGGAATGTGAATTTTTTTTATTATTTCCGGAAGCGCATCGGCGTCCTTTGGAAATGGCACCGTGACACGGATAATTTCGCATCCAACTTTTTCAAGGGCGAGAATTTGCTTAATGGTTCCCTTCACATCATGCGTCTTTGTCGTACACATCGACTGAATGGCAACTGGATTCTGGCCTCCTATGGCGACGTTTCCTATATTGACTACCCGAGATGGTCTTCGTGGATGCATAGTGAGGGTATTGTAGTGGGAAGAGGATGATAGTGCAATCTAACTGATCTACGTACTGCTATAGGAGGGTAACCTTGTTTGAAATACCCTGTTTTGAAATGCTCACGAATTGCTAGCACCATGAGGTACTACGCGCTAAGGAGATGCTAAGACTTCAATAGTACTATAAATGGAATACCCGCCCCTCACCCCCCCATATATGCTCTACTTGACCAAGCACAGCCTTTCCCATACAATCCGACTGCATGAGTAAACACATACGAATTAATGATCAGATCCGGTCGGCGAGCGTTCGCCTGATTGATGGAGAAGGGGAGCCAATGGGCGTTTTCCTCATTGAGCGGGCTAAAGAAATGGCTCGAGAGCAGGAATTAGACCTCGTAGAGGTGGCACCTAATGCCAATCCTCCTGTTTGCAAGATCATGGATTATGGTAAATATGTCTACCGTCAGCAGAAAATGGAACGTAAACATAAGGCTCAGCAGAAACAAACCGAGGTAAAAGGTATCCGAATATCACTCCGAACTGACACTCATGACCTCGAGGTGAGGGCAAAACAGGCCAAAAAGTTCCTCCTAGCCCGCAATTTAGTGAAAGTTACCCTTATGTTTCGTGGCCGTGAAGCGGCTCATCTCCATTTGGGGCATGAGAAGCTAAATGAGCTTTATAAAATGCTCGAAGATGTGGCAAAAATTGAGGATAGTGCCAAACGACAGGGAAATCAGTTGATAATGATGCTTGCGCCCGCAGCCACTTCTGTGGCACAATCGAGTCCCATCACTTCCGGGACGACCGGCAAAGCTGATGCGGACAATATAACACCGTAATTCTCTTTTTTATGAAGTCAAAAACACATAGTGGAGCTAAAAAGCGATTCAAGCTTACCGCCACGGGCAAAATTAAATTTGCTAAGGCCGCCCACCGTCACTTATTGGTTAACAAGACCAAAAGACAGAAGCGAAGCTTCCGAAAGGGTGTTATCCAGGAGCACACTGGAGAAATACACAGAATCAAAGGTATGTTACGTATGAATTAATATTCCCCTAATCTTTACATATGCCACGCGTCAAACGAGGTGTCACCACCAAAGCCCGTCACAAGAAACTTCTCAAAGCCACAAAAGGCTACCGAGGACTTCGAAGTCGTACCTTTAAACAAGCCAAGACCGCTTGGATGAAGGCCGGCGAACATTCTTACGTAGATCGAAAGATCAAGAAGAGACTTATGCGAGCTCTCTGGATTACCCGCTTGAACGGCGCTTGCCGAGCTCTGGGAATCTCTTATAGCCGTCTTATCGAGGGACTCACAAAGAAAGCTATCTTGATCGACCGAAAGGTTATGGCCGAAATTGCTCGCACTGAGCCTGAGGTATTCGCCAAAATCGTTGAGGTAGCAAAGACAGGAGTTACCGGACCGGTATTCAAGGCTCCTAAGGTAAAGAAGGTTGCTGCAGCAAAGTCATAAGCAATTCGCATCACACAATATAAAAGGGTCCGGAGAAATAAGTATTCTTCCGGGCTTTTTTCTGTTACTATTCTGGCACTATGAAGGCACTATTTCGATCTTTTGTTTTAGGGGTTTTGACGGCATGTGCACGTGCACGGCTCGCTCGGATGAGACGTTGCGGCATAAAAGTTATTGGCGTGACCGGATCTATTGGGAAGACTACCTGCAAAGAGGCTATCGCGCATGTGTTGCGTGGGCAATTTCGGGTATTACGTAGTATAAAAAGTTATAATACAGAATTTGGCTTGCCTCTAACAATTCTAGAACTTACGAGTGAATTTTCTTCGGTGATTGGATGGGCGAAGAATCTTATTTTAGCCGTGTGGATGGGAATATTTGCACGTGCAGATTATGATATTTTGATTTTGGAGATGGGCGTGGATAAGCCGGGGGATATGGATCAGCTCGTTGGCGTTATTGGAAATTTGGATGTTGGCGTGTTTACGGGAGTACATCCGGTACATATGGCTGATGGTCAGTTTGCTGATATGAATGCGATTTTCCAGGAAAAGGCGAAATTGGCAAAAGCGGTCAAGAGTAATGGAGCGATGCTTCTTCATTATGATGACGAGCGGTGTAGGGGACTGGGAATGGAGATGAATAAAAATAAAATGAGCCCGAAAGTAATTATGTATGGTGAGGGGGAGACGGCGAAGTTGCGGGCTGATGATGTAAAAAGCGGCCGTAACGGCTTGGCTTTTGAGGCACAATATGGAGAGGTGAGTGAGCGGATACAAACTCCTATTTTAGGGAAGCAGCATATTTCATCGCTATTGCCTGCCATTGGATGTGGCCTTTTTCTTGGCATGTATATGCGGGATATCGCCAAGCGGCTGGAAACATTTACACTTCCCCCCGGCAGATTGTCGGCTATCGATGGAGTAAATGGATCTCTCATTATTGATAGCTCTTATAATGCTTCACCTGATGCGGTGCGGGCGGCTGTGAATACATTGTGCGAGTTGGCATCGGAAACAGAAAGGCAAACGGCCTCACGGCACTATTCTGCTGAACTGGGAGCGGGAGGCAAAAAAATTTCCTGCAGGAAATTTTTTGTGTTTGGCAATATGAATGAGCTTGGAGAAATTTCCGAAAGAGAACATAGAAATATGGCATCTTTTTTGAGCGGCAAAATCGATATTCTCATCACCGTAGGGGACATGGCAAAATTATGTGCCCTTGAGATAGAAAAACACCATGCGGACTCTCTAAAAATTGTCTCTTTCAACGATGCCATGGCGGCGGCGGAATATCTCAAGCCAAAGCTACAAAATGGGGATATCGTTCTTGTAAAAGGATCACAAAATAAGGTACGGTTAGAGAGGGTAGTAAAGATACTGATGAAGGATCCTTCGCAGGCACAGAGCCTCTTGGCTCGGCAAGATTGGGCGGACGCGTAAAATTATTATACAAACTACATGACCCGTTATCGTTGGCATATCGTTGGACATCTCCCACTGCTGGAGCAGCTCGAGAAGGATGTGAAAACTGAGAATGTTGCTCACTCCTATATTTTCGCTGGACCTCCACAGATCGGGAAACATACCGTTGCCCTGACGATGGCACATATTCTCCAATGCGAGCAGGGGTTTTGTCATGACTGTGTGACATGCTCCCAGATCAGCAAGGGAATTCATAGTGAGACGATGGAGTTCCGGGATGATGGGGAGGCGCTCGGAATTGATGCTATCAGGGCTCTCTTGAATCGCCTCTATCTCACGCCAAGTGCACGCTACAAAATCGTTATTATCGAGCGCGCCGAGCGTATGACTACGGATGCTGCCAACTGTTTGCTCAAAATGCTCGAAGAACCGCCACCACAAACGCTTTTTATGATTACAACGGATAATATTCTTGAGCTTCTTCCTACGGTAATTTCCAGGTCTCGAACTTTGAATTTCCAGACATGCTCGAGCACCGAGCTTCTGGATTTTCTGAGTCTGGAATACATGGATCGTGAGCCGAAGACGCTGGAATTAGCATGTGAATTATCGTTGGGGAGACCGGGTGTGGCATTCAAAATTCTAGAGGACGCCGATATGATGGAGTTCTATACCATGCTTTATCGCGATATAAACCGCTTTTTTGCCTTTAATAATATATTCGAACGTTTTGTGTACCTCCAAGAGTTGATTGAAGACTCAAATAAGGTTGGTATTTTTTTGGATATCTTTACGCATCTGGCTAGAAAGAAAATGATAGAACCAGGCGAGGGACGAGCCAGATATTTAGCTCTGTTGGACAAAATCGTCGCCTCAAAAACCGCCTTGCGACAACATGTAAATCCACGACTGCTTCTGGAAAATATGATGCTTTCCTTCTAATTTCGATATATACTGCACCCCGCAATGATCTATTTTTTTCTTGGTTTCATATCGGCTGTCGGCTTGATTCTCATTTACTGGAAAAAACACCTCGAACTTCAGCAAAAAGGCTCTTGGGCAAAAGAGATGCTCCAGCGTCTTCACGTAAAAAGAGTCGCCGAAAAACAGGAAGAAAAAGAGCAACAAGTTGAGATGCTCCTCCTCACGCCCGAGCAGCAAAAAACACTGAAAGATACATTTATGAGCGCGGAGGCCTACTTCGAAAATGGCGATCTGGATGAGGCAGAACGTCTCTATATTCAAGTCCTTTCTCTTGATGATGAACACATCGAGACCAATATGAGACTTGGCTTAATTTATCTCAAAAAACAACTCGCCAAGAAAGCCGAAGCTATATTCAGGAAGATACTCGCTATCTCTCCAAAAGATCCGCTCGCATTGTCAAATCTTGGGATGGCACTCTATATGCAGCATAATTTCGAGGAGGCTAAAAATGTCTACAAAGAAGCCATCGCTCTCGATCCGAACAGGGCGGCACGATATATCAGTCTCGCGCATGTTTACCGTGAACTTGGCGATTACCCCTCTGCCGTTGAAGCCATACAGAAGGCCTTTCGCCTCGATCCTCAACACAATGATTACCGGCTCCTTTTGGCTGAGACTTATTGTGATATGGAAGAGCTTATTCCGGCCCGAACTATTGTTCAGAATATACTTAAACATGAGGGGGCGAAGAGCCCTCTTCGCAAGACTGCGCGAGTCCTCCTGAAACGAATCGATAATAAAAGTGGCATATCCGATGACTCCAATACGTCACTTATTTAGTCTTTGAAACTTGGTGCCGGCGGCTCCTTCACTGCTCCCGCTATTTCTTCTGCCGTAGCGCCTACCAAAAACCTGTTTTTTGTCGCGCGATACTGGCTAGCGATTTCCTCCTTTGATGTTAGACCACCCGGAAGCGTTATATAGCGAAACCACAGTGTATCAAACCCCTGATGCGCGCTCTCTATTTGCTGCTTCTTTCCTACCGGCAATGTAGCCGTCTTGGTAGTTTCAGTACTTCCATCGCTATGACGATTTGTGATGGCTGGGCCCTCCATTTTCACCGTACGGCCATCATTACTGCCATAGAGAATGAAATAGGCCTCAGACCCCTCTGCGTAAGACTGCATGGCTATGCTTCCCGTGGTATCATTCTTAAATTTTAAATCCCTTACTCCGGGATAAATTGTCGCGTCAATACCGTGTCCACCTACCTGAGAGTAATAACTTACGGCATATGAATGAGGAGTACGTTCCGTGATAGGCAGTCCGGCGTAAAGTGCTGCTCTATAGGCTGTCGTGGATACTTGGCAGAGACCGCCACCAAACTCAGGAATAGTGCCTTCTGGCTTAATTACTAACTCTTTTAGAAAACCATTTTCCCCATCAACTAACCCTAATTTTTTATTAAAAGAAAAAACTTCGCCAGGCGGAATAACAACTCCATCAAATTTTTTCATACCTACACTGATATTAAACATGCGGTTAGCGGGGGATCCATAGTAGGTTGTATGCCCCACGCTCAGCACTTCTTTTATACCCATAGCCTGTACATCAGGAGAAGCGGTCACCGTGAATGCCTGCTCGTCAATAGGGAGCTCTATTTTTACTATATCTCCCACGAGCGCCGTGTTGATAATATGTCTCAACTCTTCAATATTTAACACTAGTCCATTTTTTCCCTTCCCGTCGAATTGCACCTTGTTGTTTTTACCCTTTGATATGGATACGGTTGTCATTGGTCTATTAATCTTTTTTAGCCAGTCATTTGTAATAAATTGTGAGAATGGCTCTTTCGCCAGACTTAATTCTATGCTCGTATTTTTGTGAAATTCAACGAGATCCATATGGTCCCTTAATCGCAGCGTGAAACTAAAATCCTTTGATGTTGCCACTATGGGCGTGTCGAGCTTCTTTTGAATCCGGGAGAGCTGCGATTGAAAGTCAGATTGGAGTAATTCCGGACTCTCGCTTGTTAGTCTTGCCACAATCGGCACCTTGGAAAAAGTTCGTACTCTCCCCTGGAGGTCACTCATAAGCGCATCTTGATCGAGCCTGAATCCGACTATCTCCGGATCAATTTTGTACTGACTTTTTATGCGCCTTAGAGTGGCTGATTTTTTCTCTAACGATGGAACGACAAGTGCGTCCTGTACCTGAGTAGCGAATGTTGCAGAAATAATCGGCACAATCATTGCGCTTCTATCTTCAAACCGAACGGTGATTCCCGACTTTAGAAATTCTTCTTTTTTTTCCTGGAATTCTCTTTCTATTGATATAGTATACGCCGCATAGGCAAGCGAAAAACTAAACACTAAAATAAGGAGTGATATAAACACTCCTTTCACAACTCCCCCTAGGGGCCACCCCTTTAAAAAAGGTATTTTATTCATGAGGAATTCTCTTCTTTTTTGGGTGAAAGGTTTTTGTCATAAATGAAAATAATCCTTTCTTCACCGAAGTGATTTCCTTTTTATGGTCGTGCATAAAATCATCTTTTGCCTCGCTAGCCATTTCCCTTATATCCTCAACCTTGTTCTTCACTAGTTTTCTATTCTCCTTCCCTGACTTAGGGGAAAACGCCATTCCTAAAACCGATCCAACGGCACCACCAATAATAATCCCCATAACGAGCTTATCTACTGCCTTTGTAATTTTTTTATCGTCCGCCATAGTGAGTGAGGATTAAAGATGTATTATGTGGATATGGCCTTAGGTCTGGCAATATCCGCTGACTTTGTCGTTCTAATAATATTAACGCGAACGTATCCGGGATACGCAACTTTTTCCTTAATCTCGCTGGCGATTACATCCGCCAATGGCTGCATTTCTTTATCGTGTACGCTTCCCGGACTTACCAAGACGCGCAACTCTCTTCCCGCGGACATAGCCGACACTTTGTCTACGCCTTCGTATGACATGGCAATATCCTGCAACGCGTTCAGGCGTTCCACATATCTATCAAGCGATTCAGCGCGCGCGCCGGGACGTCCGGCCGAGATTGCATCAGCGCCTTTCACGAGGAATGCCTCCGGAGTCTTTGGTGGCTCGGAATCGTGATGTGTCCATGCGGCGTGAATTTCACACTCCTGGAAACAGGCATACTTCTCCATAAGCTCCTTTGTGAGAAAGTCATGGGCTCCAATAATATCCGGATTTTGGTCGATAGCCTTTCCGAGATCATGCAGGAATCCACTTATTTTTGCCGTCTCTATATCCAAACCTAATTCGTACGCCATCATCAGGGCAAATATTCCAACCTCATACGAATGACGCATAATATTCTGCCCATAGCTTGTGCGAAACTGTAAGCGTCCAATTACCTGTAGACACTCATCAGGTAGCACACGCTTGATATTCATTCTCTTGAGGGCCTCTCTCCCTATAGCGAGCAGCTCTCTATCTACGTCCTTCTTTGCCTCTTCAATTTTTGCCGTAACGGTAGCTTTTGAGATTGGACCACGATACGCAAAAAGCTTGTCGAGCGTCTTTTTGGTAATATGCCTCGTAATAAGATTGTAATGAGAAATAGTAATAATTCCCGGGAAGTCATTAAAAATAATATCAACATTGTCGAGCTGCTCTTCAAGAAAAATAATATTTTCCGCGTTCACTCCTACTACATTCGGCTTATTCGCATCGTTTAATACCTTCAACTGCGATCCCTTCTTCTCGTTTGAAGTTGCCGTGGAAAGCCTCTGGAGAGCGCTTAATACTGTATTTCTCGCCTCCTTATCCGCATTTTCCTTATAATATTCTTCTAACTTTTTTAATTTTCTCTCATTATCTTCCGTCAGTTCATTTCCCAAAGATTGAATTAACTCCTGTTTTATATCTAAAGCATTTTTATGAGCTCTCTTCTCGAGCGAACCCATACGCTCTTCGTCTATTTTTTTTAATTCTGATTGAAGTCTCATTTTCTCTTCATTCTCCCTCGCGATCACTATCCTCATCTCTTCAAGCTTCATCTCCCTCTTCGCCACCGCATCTTCTTTCGACTTTATGGATTCTTCTATTTTCTCAAGAAATTCATTAAAGCTTTTCTCTGATTCCGCGGTACTGTTTTTTATCTCATCTATCTTTTGTAATGCATTTTTTTTCAAAACTTCAACCTCGGCGCCAGCCTTCGCCTTTTTCTCATTACTAATCCTCTCTATTTCATCATCACCCATTCCCTTCTTCTTCGAAAGGAACAGCACTACCGTAGCCCCGATAGCAAAAAATCCAATAATACTTATATATTCAATAGTCATAGCCAGAGTAGTTTACCTAACTTTAGCTTTAAAGTACAGGAAAATATATTGTTTTCCACAAGTTATACTCCACTTATGAACTACCTAAAATAACACTAACATATTTAGAGGTAATTAAAGCTATTTTTACCACTTTTGCCCATTCTATATAGACTATGCACATTTAGGGGAAATATATCTTTATTACACTTTTATACTTTTGCAACATGTGTGCAAAAGGGTGTTATCAACCTCCACTTTTCCACAAATACACATAATTTTTCTGCATTTTTTAATCAATGTTCAAAACGATTTAAGCCTAATACTCACTATAACTTAAGACTTATACACATTTCTTACCCAATAATTGTGCAAAACTCAGAGCTCACTATCTACTACTATTTTTATATTCATAAAATAATAGAGATACAGGGAGAAACAAATAGAGAGAAAAACATAAAGAAAAGAATTATAGAGATTAGGTTGTTTTTCAGAGGTAGGTAGATATAATAGGCACATGAAAGTACTTTGCGAACAAAAGAAATTTTTAGATGCTTTGGATATTGTAGGTAGAGCTATAAGCTCAAGTAATACGTTACCAGTATTAAATAATATACTTATCAAGGCAGAGGGTAAGAATCTGTTTTTCTCAGCCACGAATCTAGAAATAGCTGTTAGATATTTTTTTGAGTGTGAGGTTCGAAATGAAGGTTCTATAACTGTACCGGCAAAACTTTTAATGAGTTATGTTTCATTATTACCAAATGAGAAGCTTGAAATAAGCGCTACGGAAGGCCTTAGTTTTACTGTTAAAGCTGATAAATCTCAGACAAAAATGAAAGGTATTCATGCGGATGAATTTCCCGTTATCCCTGAGGTTGATAAGGGAAGTGATCTTGTATTGCCGGTTAAGGATTTGAATCTTGCTATTCAGCAGGTTGCTTTCGCGGCATCACAAAATTCATCAAGACCTGTATTATCAGGAGTTTTGATGGTTGTAGATAAGAAAACTTTAAAAATGGTTGCTACTGATAGTTATCGTTTAGCGGAGAAGAAGATTGAGCTTGTAAAAGGAAGGGATGAAATGATTGAGTGTATTATTCCTGTAAAAACTGTTCAAGAATTAGGTAAGCTTCTTTCTAAAACTACAGCGCAGGAAGTTTATGTTGATATTACGAAGAATCAGATTTTATTTAGAATTGGTGATATTGAATTTACTTCACGACTTATCGAGGGTCGATTTCCTGATTATGAGCGTATTATCCCTAAAGATAGTAAGTCTAAAGCTGAAGTTGATACTCAAGAGCTTCAGTTAAACATGAAACGTGTAAGTCTTTTTGCGCGAGAAAGTAATAATAGTGTAAAAGTATCAGTTACAAACGATGGTAAGTTAACCATTTCTACTGACGAAACGAAAGTTGGAGAAGATAGGGCGGAGGTAGATATTGTTTTAACAGGAGAGAATAATAAAACAGCTTTGAATGCTGAATATCTTTTGGATGTTTTAGCAGCTATTGGAGCTTCGAGAATCTTTATTGAGATGAATGATAAATTATCACCTGTCGTGATTAGACCTTGCAAAGATGATAATTACGTCTATATTATCATGCCACTCAAAGTATAAATTCAAACAAGGAAACGATTTGTGAGTAAGATATACGAATCAATAATGAGTCATTTTGGTTATCCTATGTATCATAGGGTTTTGAATGTGTTTAAGGAAAACAACTTCATTACTTTATCGGGATCTACAGGATATTCTTCTCGTGTTTTTACTGTTGCTGATATTCTCCAAAATTCGAAAGAGAAATTTACGAAAGTAGTATGGGCGGTGAATAATAAATCCGAACGAGATGTTTTTATTCAAGATATGCCGAGATGGACCGGTTTACCGGCTTATAGTCTTGATTTACGAGGTGGTGATGATTGGCAACAGGTGGATATTCAAAAATGTGGTCGTGAAGATAAAAGATATAATCAAATTCAGATTTCTGTTTTTTTGTCCCGTTTTTTATCGAAAGATATTTGTTCACTTATTATTCCTGCATCGTATTTTTACCTTCAGTTTCCGAGTGTTATTGATTTTTCTAGTGGAATTCTAACGTTGTCAAAAGGGGATTCTCTTGATCCTGTTCGTGTTTTTGAGCTTCTTATGGAGCGTGGTTATATTGTGGCTTCAGATAGTCAGAATGTCCAGATCGGTGAATATTATCGTACAGGCGATACTCTTATTGTTTGGCCGGTGAATTTATCTTATCCGGTTCAGATTGAGATCGGTTTTGAGGGGCTTGAAGTGATCACTTTGCTTTGTCCAGGAGCACCAGAAATCGTAAAGAGTGTTTCTTTGTCTTCAATTCTTTTTAATAATTGGAATGGGGGACTTACGGATTATTTTCAGAAAGATTGTTTGTTTATTGAGGATGAATTGGATATTACGGATGATATGTATGACAGCTGGAATGCGCTTGTTTCTCATGTTCATGAGCGATGTAAGAGTGTTGTTTTTACATTATTTAATGAAGATGGAGATAATCATCAACATCTTCATTACCTTACGAGTTTACGATATGTGGATTTGTTTGATTTTACGAATGATTTAATTAGTAAAAAAGCTGCCGGATGGAATGTGCTACTTTTTACGAAAAATAAAAAGCAGTTGATAGATATTTTTCATACACATAATATCCCTTTTACGGATGTGTTTGAGGATGTACAGCCAGATGGTGGTAGGATTTATATTATTGAAGAGGGTAGAGATGATACGTTTCCATATGCCTTCCAGAATCCGGAAATTAAATTGTCTATTCTTACTGATAAGGAAATTTCTATTCTCCGTGAGGATAAGAAAAAGTCCGCTAATAGTAATCAGCGAGTTTTTTCTGACTTGATGTCCGGACTTAAGATTGGTGATTATGTAGTACATGCTGATCATGGTATAGCGCTGTTTCTTGGCTTGGAGCAGAGGACAATTGATGATGTAACTCGTGAATATTTAAAATTAGGATATGCGGAAAATGATAAATTATTTGTTCCAATTGATCAGGCTGATAAAGTAGGAAAATATATCGGATCCGAGGATTCTATGCCAAAATTAACGCGCCTAGGATCAACGGAATGGAGTTCTATGACGAGTAAAGTGAAGAAGGAAACGGAAATTATTGCGAAAGAGTTATTACAATTATACGCAGAACGCAAGAGGGCGGTAGGATATGCGTATCCGCCTGATAATAAAGATGAGATTTTACTGGCAGAATCGTTTCCGTATGAAGAAACTCCGGGTCAGATTAAAGCGATTTTGGATGTGAAATCAGATATGGAAAAAGCATCTCCGATGGATAGGTTAGTGTGTGGAGATGTTGGATTTGGTAAAACGGAAGTTGCGGTTCGTGCGGCATTTAAGGCTGTGAGAGCGGGAAAACAGGTGGCATTTATTTCTCCGATTACTATTTTGACTGATCAGCATTACCAGACATTTACGAAACGAATGAATCAGTTTGATGTGCGAATTGCGATGATGAGTCGATTTGTTTCCGCGAAGGAACAGAAGTTAGTATTACAGCGTTTAGAGAAAGGTGAGGTTGACATTGTTATTGGCACACATCGGTTATTACAACCGGATGTAAAATTTAAAAATCTTGGTTTGATTGTTGTGGATGAAGAGCAGCGATTTGGCGTTTCCCAGAAAGAGTCTTTGAAGAAAATTAAAGCCGGCGTGGATGTATTAACCCTTACTGCCACTCCTATTCCTCGTACATTAAACATTGCTCTTAATAAATTGAGGGATGTTACAACTATTACTACACCACCCCCTGGACGTTTACCGATTATTACCGAGGTTAGGCGGTTTGGAATGACACTGATTCGTGATGCGATTTTACGTGAGGTTCAGCGAGGCGGGCAGATATATTTTTTGCACAATAAAGTACAGACAATCGATACAATGGCTGAAAAATTACGACAATTAATTCCGGAGGCACGTATTGGCGTTGCTCATGGACAAATGGGTTCAACACAGCTGGAAGCCAAAATCTTAGAATTCACAGAACATAAATTTGATGTGTTAGTAAGTTCGACTATTATTGAGAATGGCATTGATCTTCCCAATGCTAATACATTATTAGTCAATAATGCTGAGCGTTTTGGGTTATCACAATTGTATCAGTTGCGTGGACGAGTTGGTCGTGGCAAGGTTCAGGCGTACGCGTATTTTCTTTACCATGGGCAGAGACTCAAGTTGGACGCGAAACGTCGTTTAAAAGCGATTGTCGAGGCTTCTGAGCTAGGTTCAGGATTCCAAATAGCGATGAAGGATCTTGAGATTCGTGGTGCGGGTGAAATTTTAGGCGCGAAGCAAAGTGGAGTGATTAATGTCGTGGGTGTAAGTCATTTTATTCGCATGCTCAATAAAGCTGTTGAAGATTTAAATTCCGGCAAGGTGGCCAGCAAGACAGATGAGCCGGAAGATGTATCTGTAGAGCTTCCTCTGACATGCTATGTGCCAGATTCTTATATTATTAGTTCTAAAGATAAGATTAGTCTGTATCAAAAAATGGCTGGTGCAGATACGTTTGAGTATCTTGCCGAGTTAAAAGATGATGTCGTGGAAGATTATGGAAAAATGCCGAAGGAAGTTTTGAATTTATTTAAGGTTATTGAGTTGAAGTTGTATGCCAAAAAAGCAGGAGCTATCAAGGTAAAAGCCGACAATGTGCATTTAGGAAAAGATAGGCAAATTATTATTATACAGCTTTCTAAAAAGGTAAAACCTGAAAATATTATGAATTTGTTGGTATATAGTCCGAAGTGGCAAATTGTGGGAAATAAGCTTCAGATTGTTATTTCCGAGCTAGGAATGAATTGGGTTGAAGAACTTCAGGAGTGTCTTGTTAAATTGGCTGGAAAGATTGTGGGAATCGTAGAGGGGAAGAAATAATAGTTTTAAAATAGGCTTTAATACTTTTTATTCGTCAGATATAGTATTTATATCAAGCGTTCTTGACATAATTATAAATTATTACTATAATCAATTTCTATGAATTTACATAAAATAATCTTGGGTAGTGCTACTGTGGCTGTATTAAATTTATTACCACAGGAGATAGATGCTTCTGAATCGGCAAATCATGTTGCTGAGTATGCGGGCGACACGCATAATTCGATTATGCACCTTGGTTTGGGTATTGAAGGTAGTGCTCATCACGGTATGATTCAGGGAAAAGGATTATATAGTCTTACGCATAATCTAGAGGTTGGCGCCGTGGCCGGTGCCGGTATGGATAGTCATAAAAATCCACTTTTTGGACTTGAAGCTTTAGTGGCTTTGACGGCGCATATTGGAGCGCGCGCGGGCGTTGTCTTAGAGGGTACTGCGGGAGTTGAGTTAAAAAAAAGTCAAGAGATAGAGACTGAGCCGGTATTCAAGGGTGCTTTGTTGGGTGAATATAAATTTGGTTCTGGCTTGAAGGGTTACGCCGGTCCATATGCCGGAAAAGTTGGTCATGATGTGCAAATTGGAGGTACTGCTGGAGTTATTATTGATTTCTAGAGGGATGGTAAATAGGTGGAGTTGAATTTTTCGGCTCTTTACAGCCAAAATCTAATATGGTATATTTACATATGCTCTTTGGAGAAATTCTTGAGCATGAAGGTTCTTTTACACGTGGGGATGTCCGGCATTCGACAGAAGAAACGGGTAGGTATACTGCGATCCGGCCGTTGCGCCAGTCCGACCGTTATCAACGTCTGGCGCAAACTAATTGCAGAAAACCTGCTTAGCGCATTTGCCAGGGAACAAGCTTTTGCTTCTTCCGAGTTGGTACTTGCCTAATACTTTCTGAATTTTTTCGGAAGGCGTCTTATAGAACTGATGTTTAGGCGGTTCTATCGGGCGTAATACTTCTAAACTAAGGTGTGTATTGAGGAGCTACGATACATGCACAAAAACTTATAGCCCTTCGCGCGTGGCTTTTGGTCCACTCTCTATCACATGCGAAGTAAATCAGAGCGGACTATGATTTGTAGACGTATATCCATTCTTCTTTTGCACCCGGGTTCAACTCCCGGCATCTCCACCAATGTAGTTACTATACAAACTTTTAAAGTTTGTTATAATCTCGACATGAAATCTTTTTCTTCTTTTGACTTGGATCCAGGCTTGCTTGCGGATTATTCCCAAGATCAATTTCCTACACGTCTCTATGCTTTTCGTAAAAAACCCTTGGAGTTGCCCGAACGGGGTAGTACTTTTTACGGGTTTATTTTTGATACCGTGCGTGGCGCACGTGCCAAAATTGAGATGGCGGGCGGCAGGGTGTTTGCGTTGGATAAAGGGATGTATTTCTGTAGTAATGAGCCGCTTATTATCACCAACGGTATTGGTATTGCTATTGAAAGACTCATGCATAATGGCATGTTTATGATGGGCGGACCGGTAGAGAAAAGTGGTCGATTGAAGTATATTGATGGGTGCACTGACTCGTTACTTATTCCGCCGGTGAGAAAGGGGGATCCATGTTTGAATTCTTTGCACTTTCCTGAAAGTATAGATCAGACGATGCATGCACACCCTTCAATGCGTCTGGGTATAGTAAGTGATGGTGGTGGTATTTGCATAACTCCTGACGAGGAGACGGTTATGTATCCAGGTCAAGTTTTTGGTATTCATACAATGGCTCCTCATAAATTTAGGACTGGCAATAATCAGCATATGACCGTTGTTGCTTATCATCCTGATTCTGATTTTGGGCCGGAAGACGAGAATCATCCGATGTTGAATCGAACGAGCGTTGATGGGGTTGTCGCAAGAGATATACCGTTGATACGAACGAAATAAGGTGAAATATTCCCTTCTAGACAATAATTCTCACGCCACCTAAATCTTCATACATGAACTTGTGGTTTTCGTGAATCGTTCCGATGAATATGCGGTTTGTAGGAATGTCGTATTTTGCTGATGCTTTGTGAATCACTTCCGGGCCAAACTGTCCTTCGATTTGGTGAAGGTCGAGACGGAGATGCTGGAATACTCCGGCTTTTGGAATGAGGGGTACGAGTGTTTTGAGGTCGTGCCAGACGATGTCGTTTACCTCATCCGTTTCATCTTTGCAGTGGAGAATAATCACGTGTCGGCCTGCTTCGTTGGCGTTAATATATTTGAGCGTGTTAAAAAGTCTGTCTGCTCGGTGGATGAAGAGAATATATGTTCCTCGCACTACATTGCGGAAAATAACGCGGAAGATCTTGTGGAGGAGGGTATTCGGGGCCGTATGATTATAGAAAAATGATACGATATAGTCGCGGTAAATATAGGCTCGGACGATAAGCATTACCGGGAAAAAATAGAAGGTGAAGAATAGTAGATTATTCATATCCATCATGATGTTTCCGATGAGTCCCGTGAAGGTCGCCGTGAAGGCGAGAATGACGAGCCCCATGGGAAATGAATAGAGACGTCGAAGATCCGGCCGAGTGATTTTGAGAATGAGATTGCCGATGGCGAACATACTCATCACGGAGAGGAAGCTGATGGCATAGACTCCGGCAAGGGCTTTGAGATTACCTCCAGTAGATAAAAGAATGGATACGCAGAGTATCAGGAAGGTTATGACTATGCGGGGATATGATCGTTTTGCATTTCTTTTTGCGAACCAGATAGGGAGTGCTTCATCTTGGGACATACGGTTGATGAGACCTGAGACTCCGATGAAGCCCGTGAGTACACCTCCGCAGAGTACCAGGAAGGCATCGATGACGACGATATATTGGAAGATTGATCCGCCTATTATCTTTGCTTCTCCGGCGAGAAGAAAGTTGGAGAATTTGGCTATTTCTGTCATATCGGAAATTCCTAGACATAGGAGCGCTACAAGAGGATTGAAAATAACAACTCCAAGTAGCATATTTGTGAGCGTTTTTTTGAAGACTCCCTTTTCTTGTTCTTCGACAAAATCTGCAGAACTTTCAAATCCCGATACGCCGAGTAATGACGATGCGAAGCCCAAAAATAGCAATATCATTAACGAGTAATCCTGAACGAGAATTCGCGTATGCGCAAAATTTATGTGAAATTGATTCGGGTGGGTGTAAAGGTAATATGCCCCCAGTGCGACGAATGCTACGAGGGTAGTGAGATGCAGGAAAAAGATTCCGATGGCAACTTTTGCCGAGTCTTTTACTCCTGATATAACGAGCGCGGCGAAGAATATGAGAACGGCGATGGTTACCGGGATGATGGGGATGTTTACGATTGTTCCGAGATATTCCACGGCTGTTTTTCCGGAGATTACGCAGGTAGCTACATAGGAAAGAATCGTGAGAACACCCGCTGTGGCGGCGATGTTCTTCGACGTACCGTTGAGCAGGGCGTTGTAGGTTCCTCCATTGACCGGAAGTGATTCTACGACTTCGCGATATACGCCTCTATAAAGCAACAAAACGCCTCCGATCGCGAGAAGAATGAATGGCGCGTAAATTCCTGAAGTGCCGATGGCAATTCCTGAAACATATAGTACCGAACTCATAATATCGTTTCCGCATATTGAGGTAGCGGCGACTTCTCCGAGTTTGTGCTTTTTAAGTGGGTTGTGCATGCGGGTAAAAATAGTGTTACCGCGTTATTCTACATCCACGTTTTCAAATGTAAAGTTTCGTTGTATGCTTGGGATATGCCGCACTTTCAATTTACCGAAGGTAGTTCCACTCAACTTGCGGAGCAGGTCCATGCTAGTTTGGCGAAGGGCGAGACGCTTGAGCAGGTATATCTATCTTTGCTCCAGGGCGGAGTCAAGATAGGGGCGATAGAAAAAGCAGTTCACGAGGCGAGAGTTTATGGCACCAAGGAAAACTCCGGCAAGCGCAGTGTGCATACGATTGTTATTTTTGGTGCGCTGCTAGTGGGCGCCGGTATCTTCTCTTTTGTCGCCGCTAACTGGACCGAGATGACGAAGGTTATGAAAATCGGTATTATTATGATTTCTATGTTGAGTTCGTATGGACTTGGTTGGTATTTCCATGAGAAGAAGCAGCTCGAAAAGGTAGGGAACGCTTTTTATCTTTTGGGTACGCTTATATATGGAGCTGGTATTTTCCTGATAGCTCAGATGTTTCATGTTCGTCAGAACTGGCCAGACGGTCTCCTTCTTTGGATGCTTGGATCCCTCGCCATGGGCTTTGTATTGAGATCCGGTACTCATTTTTTCCTTGCTCTTGCGCTAGGCCTGGCTGCTCTTTTGGCCATGGTATTGAGCTTTTTACGGGGACGTTTGGCTACCGCGTTTTCTTCACTACTTCTACTTTTCTCCTCATCGCCTCTACGATAACTCTCTTTTTTGCCGGCAATCTTTTGGCAAGAGAGGCCAAGTCGGAAGACAATCCTCTCCACCAAGCTTTTCTCGTGCTGTTTGTTTTCTTCAGTGGCGTAACTCTCCTTGGTATTAATGCGGATTTTGGTGATCCTCTTTCTTGGAGGATTATTTTCTTTGCTATGACTGCTCTTGGCATTGGAGTGGCGTATTATTTCAAGACGGTTTTTTCACTTCTTTTTTCTGTCGTGATGTTGTCTGTATGGTGGGGTGCACAGTCGTTTCAATGGATTGATTTGCCAGGTATTGAGCCACTTTCTCTCTATGTTGGTTATATTCTTTATGCGGCGTTACTTGTCGTGCTGGGCCGTATTGATCAGAAATTTGGATCTGTTTATTCACTGTTTGGCACCTTGTTTTTGATGGGTAGTTTGTTTTTCTTTTCGCTTCAATCCGGTCTCCACGCGCTTGTTGGACTGAGCGATGGATTATCCATGACGGGATCCTGGCAGATGGTTGTTTCTTATGCTGTTCTTCTTGGAGGGCTTAGTATGGCGCTTATTCGTGCGCGCTTGCCGATGTATGAAAATCTCGTCGTATTGGCGCATGTTGTTTTTTATCTCTTCCTTTTGATTCTTCCTCCTTTTTTACTGTTTGTTGATTATGATACTCTTTCGTCAGAAGGTCTTTTTATGGCCATTCTTTTCAATGTGCTTATACTCGCTCAACTTATAGGTATCATCGCTCTTGGATACTATAGGCGTGCGTCATGGATGATTAATATGGGTGTCATAGGCATGTTCCTGTTTATACTTGTGAAGTATTTTGATTGGTTTTTCACCTTCCTCGACAAGAGTTTATTTTTCATCGGGGCGGGTCTTCTTCTTTTTGGAGTTGGATGGCTTATGGAGCGTACTCGTCGTCGAATGATCGCAGATATTGATCCAATACCTCATGAATAAAGATATAAAAATTGGCTTAGCTGTGGCTTTTCAGGTGATGGTTATTTTTGTTCTCATCATGGTGAAATTGATGACGCTGTCTGGCGGTAGGGAGATTCTTATCCATCTTTTGCCGGTAGATCCGCGTGATCCACTACGAGGTGATTATGTGACGTATCAGCATGATTTGACGACCGTAGGAAGTTACTATTACGGCACGAGGTTGGTTAATGAGGAGCAATTCCAGCAGGGTGAGGTTGTATATGTATCGCTTGTTGAGTCTGATGGTTTTTCTTATCCGGGGGAAATGTCACATGCGAAGCCTGCGGACGGCATATTCATAAAGGGCCGAATTGTGGGCGTTGATACTCCGTCTTCTGATTCCTATGAGAAACCTACATATCGGCTGGATTACGGCATAGAGCAGTATTTTATTCCTGAGGGCAAGGGCCAGATGTTTACTACGTGGACACAGGATCGGCAGGCGTTTGCAAAGGTCGCGGTAGATACCGATGGCACGCCAGCGTTGAAGCAGCTATATGTAGATGGGAAGCCTTGGCCTTGATATATGGCTTTTTAACCGTATAATCCCAATACTATGAAATTTAGTTGGGACACATTTTCGAAGCCGATCGTGGCGCTTGCTCCTCTGGCCGGTTATACCGATTCGGCATATCGTAGAGCGGTAAAACTGTTGCCGGGTACGGAAAATGTTGTTTGTTTTTCTGAGCTCACGAGCGTGGCAGCGATTCATCATAAGAGCCAGGAGTCTTATCGAATGCTTGATTGGCATCCGCAGGAATTTCCGCTTATTATGCAGCTTTTTGGAAAGGAGCCGGAGTTTTTTGTGGAGTCGGGGAAAATGTTGGAAGATATGGGAATCGCAGGTATCGATATTAATATGGGTTGTCCAACGTGTAAGGTTACCTCGAATGAGTGCGGATCGGCGCTGTTGAAGAGTCCTGATCTGGCTGCAGAGATTGTGTATAATTTGAGTAGGGCCGTTTCTGTTCCGGTCTCGGTGAAGACGCGACTGGGATATGAGTGTTATGATGAGAAGCGGTTTTTGGGCTTCTGCAAGGGCGTTGTGGATGCTGGCGCGAAATTACTATCACTGCACGGACGTACTCGCACACAGGCTTTTTCCGGTGAGGCGAATTGGGATCCTATTTATTTGGTAAAGAAAGAATTAGGAATTACGATTCTTGGAAATGGAGATATCAAATCTGTGGCTGATGCAGAGATGCGTCTGGGCAATCTGGATGGCGTAATGGTGGGCCGCGCAACACTTGGTGATCCATGGCTTATCGCCGAAATTGCGGCACATTTTAAGGGGGTGGCTTATGAACGACCAAAAAATATGCTTGAAAAAATGCCCCTGATTCGCCAGCATGTTCGGTTCGCCGTCGAGGGATCGAATGAGGTGAAGGCCATACGTGAGTTGCGTAAACATCTCGCGTCATACATCAAGGGCTTCGAGGGGGCGAAAAAGTATGTCGAAAAAATCATGCAATGCGATACGTTAGTCACGGTTGAGGTGGTTTTTGATGAAATTGAGGAGGCGCTCAAAGCTGCTCTGCCTTCTTCCTAAAGCTGAAATATTGACCAAATTGGCGTTTTGCACTCTGGCTTGTGCGTGCGCACAAATTGTGGCAAAATGGACTCCTTTATAATTTTTACTATTTCTATGGATAATTTACACGCTCCTCAGGATGATGATGTAGGTACGGATATGCAGGTACAGGCTCCTACTACTTTGGCTAGCAAGATCGCCGATCCGAGCTTCTTGAGTAGTATTTTTGCTAATCCAGATAATGCCGCTGAGGCACAGATGCGTGATGCGATCGAGTGCGTATCTCGTTTAGTTGCTTTGAGTCCTGAAAATGCTGCCAAGTGGGCTGATGCCTGGAGTCGTGCTGCAACATTTGATAAAAGGTCAGGGAGCGATGGCTATGAGCTTGAGACTCTGACAGGAGGCTCCATGAGTGTGGATCGTTGGGTAACTTCATCTACGAGATACCTTCAAGAGTTATTAACTGCTCCGGGATCCACGTTTAGAAATTTAGGTAATGGCTATTCTGTTGCTCATGCCTTTTCCGAGGCTGGCACATCTCCTTTGTCTCAATTGGTCGATGTGGCACGCCAACTTCGCAGCGCTATCCATTCCAAGATGTTTCAGACGGCAGCACGAGAAATTTACGCCGAGAGGGAGCGCCGATTAGGTGAGGCGTTTGGCGTTGTTTCGAGCAAAGTTACTCCTGCTATGAGATGGCAGTATCCGGCTTATGTTTCTATGGATCTTGCGCTCCTTGGTCGGTATATGGCGGGCGATAGAGGTGAAGAAATAATGGGCATTGGAGAGTGGGTAGAATCAAGTCATTCTGCGGCTCAGGCATGTAGGCCGCTGCATATGCGCCCTAAGCCTTTGGGACACGAGGACGACTCATCGATTGATGTTTAAATAGATATTTCCCATGACATTCCTCAACGAAAATCCGTATGTAGAGAAGTTTTGGAAGCTGTATAAGCAGTCTTTTGATCAGTTGTATTTGTATTGCGCGAGAAGGGCTACGACGAAACCGGTGATAGCGTTCATTATGAAGTCGCTTTATGAGAATGCTTTTGATGAGATGAAGCGTGATGAAGTTATTACGCTTTTGGATTTGTATAAGTGGGCGTATGAGTTTTTTTCCATACAATCTCAGCCTGCGCAGGCAGGGGATTCGTCGAAGAAAATCGGTGATTTGCATGATGTGTATGACATAAAGACGAGTTCGGGTAGTCGCTCTATCAGGAGAGAGGAGATCCTTCGGAACTTCTATTCGCAGTTAGAGTACAAGGAGCGAGAGGTTCTATGGCTTACGTTTTTCGAAGAGGTGAGTGTGGTAGACCGTGCAATTGTCATGGGAATGAGGGAGGAGGATTGCACGAAGCTTTATTATGATGCCTTGAAGAAGGCGAAAGATGTGATTGGTGCGGCAACTGTAAATCAGAAAGGATTTTCGTTATCTCAGATTACTTCATATTTTGGGAGTGCTTCTTCGCTCTTGAAGAAAGCGAGAGAGCATGAAAATATCGCAGTGGATCAGGAAATTTTTACTTCTTTACGGGAACTTTTTATGGAACAATTCGCTCGTGCTTCAGCACAGAATTTTTATCAGCCTCAGGAACCTGCGCAGGATATGCCTGCTCCTCAACCGCTTCAGCCGGAGCCGGATTTTACGTTACCTACACAGCCGCAACAAGCACAACCGTCTCGCGCACAGCCAATCTATGAGCAACCGGTTCGTGCTCGGACGATTGTTCAGGAGCAGGCAAGTGTTGCCGATGAGGAGCTTGATGAGTTTTATAATGACGATGAATCTTTCGGACGAATTCTTCTGAGGAAACTCCAAGGCGTAGCTGTTATTGCATTCATTCTTGTAGTTGGCACGACTGGATATTTCAAATTTTTCAGTGAGAATGCGAGAGTTGACCGTTTGTTGGCTGATAGCCGCGTGCAGTTTAGTGCTGATTTCAGCCAGGATCAGAAGGCGAGTTTCACCAAAGAAGCACTTCTCTATTTGGCCAAGGGACGTGATTATACTGCCTTGAAAGTGCAGCGTAAGGATAAGATTTCTGTTCAGGTTTCTTTTGAGACTGATGGAAACGGAAAAGAATCTTTTGTTGTTTATCGCCAGGAGCAGCCATTTGATTATAAATATCTTTGGCAGCCGAAAGAATATACTCACTTGCTAGCCGTCAAGTAAGAACTCCCTTACTTGATGCATGGCTCGGCCGCGATGACTGATTTGATTTTTTTCTTCCGGCGTGAGCGCGCTGTAGACTTTGTCGAATCCTTCCGGTTGAAAGCATGAGGAGAGTGGAATGCCGTGGGGTACCGCTGTCTGTGGTTCCGTATGGAGAATTCCCGGGCATATTCCGTGGAATATATACATTTTGTTGTCTATCATTATTGCGGCAGTACAGTGAAATCTTGCGGTTCGCATTTCCGGTGGTTTTTTCTTTAATTCTGTTAAAAAGTGAGTGAGCCACTCTTCATCTGAGGCTTGTTCTCCGGTTCCCCAGCGCCGCGTCTTCATCCCGAGTTCTCCGGGAAAGGCGTCTATTTCTATTCCGGAATCTTCGGCAAGTGTTGGCATGTGCCCCGATTGGTCATAGTAAAACTGACACTTCAGTCGTGCATTTTCTTCGTAACTGCCGCCAGTTTCTTCCGGCTGTCCCTTGATTTTTAGACCTTCCGGAGTGAGAAGCTCAATAGGCAGCGTGTTGAGGACTTCGCCGATTTCTTTGTATTTTCCTTGATTTGTGGTGCCGACGAGGAGCTGATGTATCATATTTTAGAGAGGTGAGAGGATGATATTATATCGGTCAGTGAATTTTTTTCTTTCTAACTCGGCTGTTGAGATGAGCTTATTTTGAAGTTCCGTGAGCGAGAGCGTTTCCGCGATTTTGATGGCAAAATGTGGGTTACCGCTGCGAACAGTTTCGTGCGCGTTGTTTTGTAATAATGAGAGATAATCCTGGAGAAGTTTTTGATATGTTTCTTCATCTATTTTTTCCCCTTCCTGTAGTTCTAGTGTTATTTTTTGAAAATAATATCTCAAGTTGTTCCATGGGTCGAGTTCAAGTGCTTTTGTATTATTTATTTTCGCAAATATTTTTGAAGTGTTCGTGAGATATATTTCCGAGAGGAGATTGTAGGCCTGCGCATAGTTACTATTACGAAGAGTGATTTTTTTAAGAAGTTCTTTCGCGAGATTCGCATTTTTCATCTCAATGGCGTTCTGTGTGCGCAGAAGTATGGCATCTTCATAAAAAATCGGATGAATTTTTGCAAATAGCGCTTCGGCTTCTTTCATTTTTATTATATCTGATGATGATGTGAGCTCTCTTGTTTGCGTAATCAGCATGCGTTCGTACGCTTCGTACGTACCGCCAATAAACATCACGCTCGTTAGTATGATGAGAATGACCCATAGCGCGCGTTTAGGTGCCGGATATACATTTGTTCTCGTGATGCCAATGATCACGCCTAGAAGGGCATAGAAGATTAATGCGTTCGATGTAAAATTGAGATTGTAGTCGAGAAGATTGTGACCCACTATTGCTAAAACGCTGAGGCCAAGTGCGAGATGAATATTATTTGTGTGATATGTTCTTCGCAAGCTATACAGTGCGTAGATGAGTAATCCCAATAGAAGAAGCGCTGACGGTATCCCAAACTCGCTTGCCTGTTTCAGAAACATATTATGAGGATGGTCTGAATTGGCGAGGAGTGTTGTTTGATATTGCGGGAAGATATATTCAAATGTATCGGGGCCTGCTCCAAAGAGTGGATGCGTTTTTATCATTCCCAGTGCTCCTTTCCAGAAATTCATTCGCTCGGAGACAGAAGAAGTTTTTTCTTCTGAGTTTAATGTATATTTATCTTCGAATGAGTTCTGCCCTAAACTATCCGGCCTCATAAGCTGAAATACGCCCGTAAGCGCGATAATTCCAATTAGTACGAGGGCTGTTTTTCTATCGAATTTTATTTTTTTTAGGAGGAAGAGAATGAGAATAACTCCAACTCCTATAATAAGTGATCCGCGGGAGAAGGTGAGCAGAAGCGATGAGAGGATGAGACCGTTGATAATCAGCCAGGGTCGATTGCGAAATTTATTGAGCTGTAAAAGCGCATGCGGCATTGCACTTAAAAGGAAAAGAGCGAAGGCATTAGGATAGGATGTGGTGAGATAGGGGAGGTGCACGAAGGTTGCGGAGAGGCGATCGATCGTAGTGAAAAAATAAAGGCCGAGCCCGAACATACAAAGCAGTGAGGCGATGACGCAGAGAATATTCAGTATTCTCTCGACGATTGGTTCAGTTATGTCCATTTCTATGACGATCAGAAGTGTTGCCAGACCTCCAAGGAGGGTAGTGACTGATATGAGGCCGAAGTCGTGCATTTGTGAGTTGGCCCAGCCTGCGGCTATGGAGAGAAGTAGCAGTAGTATCAAGCCCAACAGTATGGAAGACACATTGCTTTGAGATTTTCCATCTCCCTTCTTTCGCATGAAGACACTGAACGCGATTGGCAATAAAACAATCATCCACAGAATATGTGTTTGGAATGAAATACCTCCTCGGTGAAGCAGGGAGATTATTAGTAAGCTGAAGAAAAGAATGATAGGCAATACTGAGAGAAATTTTTTCATCGGGGTGATTATAACACACATAAAAAAACCCTCATGTTTTGATGAAGGCTTTTTTATACTGGTTGCGAATGTTCCAAACTTAAGCAGCAGGAGCTTCAGAAGTTTTTACAATCTTGTACATGCCTCGTCCACAGACGGAGCAAGTACCTTTTGCCGCTCGTCGACCATTTTTCATGGTAACGAACTGAACATCCTTCATTTCACGCATGCTCTCGGCACCGTGTGTGTTCTTCCAGCATTTTGGACAGAAAGCAATCATAGGAGGAGAATTAAGAGATACTTTTTAAGGATTGGTTCCATTATATCATTTTCCCTTAGCTTTGTCTAGCTTTGGATGGAAAAAGTTTGCCTATTTTGTCAAATTCAGCTTAGAATAAGGCTATGAAAATCGTCTTTTTAGACCGGGATGGAACCCTTATAGAGGAGGTGGATGATGGAAAAATCGATACCTTGGCAAAGTTAGCTTACAAGCCCGGCGTGTTCGAAGGATTACGCAGCTTACGTGAGGCTGGATATGAATTAGTCATCGTTACCAATCAAAATGGAATCGGGAGTGAAGAATTTCCGTGGGAGAATTTCGATCGTGTGCAGGATGCATTTATGAAAAAAATGGATGAACAGGGGATTCGTTTTTTTGATGTTTGTATTTGTCCGCATATGCCGGAGGATCATTGCGAGTGTCGTAAGCCGGAGATTGGTTTGGTAAAAGATTTAATTTGGGATTGTGAAATGGAACCGGAAGAATCTTGGATGATTGGGGATAGAGATACGGACATGGAGTTTGGAAAAAATTTGGAGGTGAGGCCGATTTTTTTGAAAACCGATCGGTTTGAATTGTCGGAGGAATTGAAAAATGATCCTCAGGTTGCTGAGGCGGCAAGTTTTTTGGATGCAGTGGAAAAGATTCTTGGACGTCGTTAGTTTTTTGGAAAGAGGAGCGGAAGGTCGGCGGGGCTGGATGGGATGAAGGGGGTGTTTGAGGTGGGAACTATCGGCCAAGTAGAGCCGGAAATAGGATCTGACACCTGAGGTGTCTGGGAATCTGCGATTTTTATTTGGATGGTGGCGAAGCCACTGTAGTTGTTTTTGTCGGTGACTTTTACTTTGAGGTCGTAGATTGAGCCGGGTTTGACGAACTTTGGAATTTTTATGGTGGCGACGTCGTAAGGTTTTGAATTTTTTACGGCACGTGGAAGTTTATCGAATATATACGTTACTTCTTGGATGCCGGCTGGCGCTTCGTAGGTTATGGCGACGTCGATGGTGTTACCGGAAACCGTTTGAAAAGCCGATGGTGATATTATCGCTACTGTTGGAGTTTGGGCGAGGGCCTCTTGGGTGCAGAGGGGCGAGGCCTCGGTAGGGGCCGAGCCCCCAACTGACACGCTTTCCGATGTACTTGGATTTGTTGCATCTACGGGTGTTTCTGATATTTTTTTCTTTACACTGCCGTAGTATTGATTCACACCATCTTGCCAGTCTTTTTTATCGATTGGATCACTGTGTGATTGAAAAACGCGTTCTTCTACCATTTCAGGAGGACAGAAATCGTTGGCGAGCATATCATTACGCTTGTCTATTTTTGCCTTAGAGAAGGCTCTTTCTATTTCAGTAGGTATCGCAAAACTGGCGAATACTTCCGTGCGTAGATTTTCCGGAGGTGTGTTCTCATTAGGAAGAAGCCCTGTCGCGGATGATACCGTCATTTCCTTTATTCCTTCCGGGCGTGGAAATGGCTCTTCAGGTTTGTCCTTTAAGAATGCTGTCATAATTTCTTTCCAGATAGGAGCCGAGACGTTTGATCCGTCGGCATTTGCCCCAAGCGGATCGCCGCGATTGTTGCCAACCCAGACTGATCCTACGATGCTTGGCGTGAAGCCCATAACCCAGAGATCCATTGGATAGGCAACTCCTTTTGATTTTGTTTTGTTGGTGGACGTTCCTGTTTTTGTGGCGACCGTGTGGTTAGGTATAGTTAGGTTCTGGCTTAATTTGATGGACGTATCGGAAAGAATACTATCTATGAGATAGGCTACTTCAGGATCGAGAGCATCTTGCCATTGTTTTGTGCTATCCAGGGTCCATTCCTCGATGATATTTCCAGCGTGATCTTCTATTTTGAGAATAGGGGTGAGCTCTGGTCTTTTCCCCATATTGGCGAATGTTCCGAAGGCCGTAACCATATCTATCATTTTTACTTCGGCGGCACCAATGGCTAGTGGATAGCCGTAATCATGATTGCGATCGAGCGTTGTGATGCCCATTTTTTCCGCAAGGTCGATAATGGCTCCTTGTTCGCCTCCGAGATAGTAGGCCTTGATGGCGGGAATATTACGAGATTGCCCGAGTGCTCGACGCATAGACATAGGTCCCTGGAAAGTTCCATCGTAATTTTGTGGTGTGTCAGGGCCAAGTTTTGTCGGAGTATCATACAGTACCGTAGCTGGCGTGTAGCGGCGCAGAAAGGCCTGCGCGTAAACGAATGGCTTGAAGGATGATCCCGGCTGTCGTTTGCGTGTGGTGACATTTACGTTTCCATCGATGTCTTTATTGAAGTAATCGCGTGATCCAACCATGGTTAATATTTGTCCTGTTTTTGGATCGGCAAAGAGTGCGGCGGCATTTGTGGCTTTGTAATTTTTTTCATTTGATTCCGCGCGGCTTGATATCGCATTTTCCGCAACCTGCTGCAGGTTCCAATCAAGTGTTGTATATACTTTTAATCCACCGCGTTCAAGAATTTCTTTTCCATATTTCTGCTCAAGCAGCTCACTTACGTAGAAAATAAAGTGCGGCGCTCTGATCGAATATTTGAATGGGAGGAAGGTGATGATTTGTGTCCCTTGCCATGCGTATTCTTTTTCCGCCTGCGTGATATATCCGAGTTCGAGCATACGTTTCAATACGACATCTGCTCGTCCCGGCATATATATTTTGTGCTGTTCGTCTATGGTATTCATTTTCCCCACTAAGCCATATACGTATTCATTTTTATTAATATCTTCTGCTGACGCGAGCTTCCTGGAGGAAAGCTCTTCCGGTGAAAATGTTTTTGTAATGATACTGTCGCGGTGGGTACTGTAAGGATTGTAGTAGCTTGGAGCTTGCGGAATGCCTGCGAGAATAGCGCTTTCAGCCGGGTTGAGATCCATGGCATTTTTTCCAAAATATATTTCCGCGGCTCGTTGAATACCATAAGCGTTGTTGCCGTAGGGAATTTGGTTGAGATATAGTTCAAGAATCTTTTTCTTGTCGTATTTTTGTTCAAGGCGAATGGCCATGATAAGTTCTTTGAGTTTGCGCGTCATGCTTCTTTCTGATGTGAGAAAGGCATTTTTTACGTATTGTTGCGTGATGGTTGAACCACCGCGCTGTTTGCCTATGCCGAAGACTTCATATAATCCCGCAGCGGCTATACCGGTCATATCAAAACCCTTGTGCTGCCAAAATTGGTCATCTTCTACGGCGATTGTAGCGTTGATAAGGTTTGTGGAGATCTGCTCATAGGGCACGTATTTTCTGTTTTCCTCTCCGGAGATAGTATAGAGAAGTGTTCCGTTTCGATCATATATTTCTGTTGCCTGTGCGGCTTGAGAGCTGATGTTGTCGACTGTTGGTAGCCCTATAGAGAGGACGGCGACGGCTGCGAATAGCAGAAAAATACCGGTTGCAGTTCCAGCGATGATAAGCGTTAGAAACCACGCTATTACTCGTTTCGCATTCCACGGCTGTCTGGATCGCTGCCAAGGAGTTGCGTGTGATTTGAATACGTCACTTCCACGTTTCTCTATTGCAGCTTCATACCGGTCGTGAATTTTTTTGTGTAGGTCCATTTGTAGGTGAATATTCCTCTTCTTTATACCGCTTGTGGTCGCGGTTGGTTACCTCCTGGATTGTACATTGGCTTGTCAGCTTTGTCGAGGGGGGGATTGTCGAATGGATCAAGAGAAGCTTCTTTAGCATTTCAAAATGAGATATTCCAAGAATGATTGTTTTAAGTTCTGCCCGGGCAGAGATTTGAGATTATTTATCGAAGGGTTCCGCCTATGGAGGTAATGTTTTCCGTGACGGCCTTTTTGGCTTTGATTAGGTCGTCGTCGGCGAGGGTGCGGTCAGGGGACTGAAGGAGGATGCGATAGGCGAGGGATTTTTTTGAGGGGTCGACGTTTGAACCTTCGTATTGGTCGAAGAGGTTGGCGGATTGTATCAGTTCGGGCATGGCTTTCTCGATGGCTTGTTTGAGCTGAATAGATGGTGTTTTTTTGTCGATGAGAATAGCGAGGTCGAACTCGATGCCGGGATGTCGAGGAATTGGTTGGTATTTTCTTTCGAGAAGTTTTTCTTTGGAAAGTTGAGAGAGGTTTAGTTCGAAAATGGCTATTTTGTGCGGTCCTTCGAGGTCGAAGTTCTTCGTGATGAGCGGATTTAGATCATAGCAACGGGCTATCAAATTTTCTGATGGTGAAAACATTGTGAGGGAATTGTGCGGGTGGGCGAGTCGTAACGTTGACCCTCCCCCAAGGGGAAACTCTGCTGAGCCTTCTTTCTTCCACTCCTGCATAGGCGCGCCGATATTCTGTAAGAAAGTTTCTGTGATTCCTTTTGCATCGAGAAAGGGAATTGAATTTGGATTTTCTGTTGTGTTAATGACAATGGTGCCGGTGATCCATACATCTTCACGTGGGAAAAATGCATGCTCTTCATTGTAAGTGTGGCCGATTTCGAAGATACTGAAGCTCTTTTTGAAGCGGAGATTGTCGTGAATGTTTTTAAGAATATTTGGAACAAGCGATATGCGCAGATGCGTCTGATCGGTTGAGAGGAAGTTTTGGGGTTTGAGATGGAGCTCTTCGGGAAGAAGGGCGTTGGTGAGGTCTGATTTGCTATAGAAGGAGTAATTGTAAACCTCGTTCATATTGAGGAGGCCGGAGAGAATAGCGCGGGATTTGTGCTCGAGGCTGCGAAGAATGTTTTCCTCGGGGAGCTTGGTAGGAAGGGTTGGGAGAGGTGTAGGGATGTTTTCGTAGCCGTGCATGCGCGCGACTTCCTCTACTATGTCGTCTTCCGTGGCGATGTCTTTGGTCGCGCGCCAAGAAGGCACCGTGATCGACAATGATTTATTAGGGGCGGACGCTACGCCAAATCCTAATCGTTTCAAAATATCTTTCATCTCATTGGTCGTCACGATCGCTCCAATCTTTTGTTGAATGCGTTCCGGTCTAATTACGATCACTTTGGTTGTTACTTTTTCCGAGTAGTCATCGATAAGCCCACCCTCTAATTCTGCCTTTGGGCAGAGCTTTTTTACTAATGCGATTGCGCGCAGAAGTCCCGTGATCGCCATTTCTGAATCGAGGGATTTTTCAAAACGCTGTACCGCTTCGGTTCGCAAACCGTTGCGTTGTGACGCTTTTCGTACTACGGCCGGTTGCCAGTTTGCACTCTCGAGAATTATTTCTGTCGTATGTTCGGAAATCTCTGAATAGGCTCCACCCATCACTCCCGCAATCGTGAGTACGTGTTTGCCGTTCGTAATTATTGGATCTTCTTCCGAGAGGTCGTGATGTTTATGATCAATAGTTTCGATGAACTCGCCCTTTTTGGCATATCGTATTTCGAGCGTATCCGTCTCTACCATCTTTCTATCATAGGCGTGCATCGGCTGTCCGAGCCCGAGCATGATGTGATTTGTGATATCTACGATGTTATTTATTGGACGTACTCCGACTTTGATTAAATCCTGTTTTAACCATTCCGGAGATTCTTTTACTTTTATATTTTTTATGATGCATGAGGTGAATCGTGGGCAGATTTCTTTGTCCACAATCGTGATATTGAGCGGGGATTGCGTAGTTGGTATATCCTTTTCTTTGGCTAATGGAACCGCTTTTTCGTATGGTTTGAGTTTGGTATTATAGATGGCGGCCATTTCTCGGGCGATGCCATAGTGTCCCCAGAGGTCTGGTCGGTGCGTGAGAGATTTGTTGTCAATTTCGAGAATCACATCGTTTTTATTGAGTAATGCCGCGAGAGACATTCCTGGCTCTAAGACATAATCTTTCGTAAGTTCATACGTTGCTAAATCCGGAACGTCGTCTGCTGGATTTGATGATGGTGGTAGTCCAACTTCATCGGCACCGCATATCATTCCGTGGCTATCTATGCCGCGAAGTTGCGTTTTTTCTAACGTAATTAAATCTCCCTCCCCATGCCAGCGAACCTGACTGCCCGGTAGTGCGACAATGACAAACATACCTTCTGTAATATTTTTTGCTCCACAAACGATCTGTAATGTTTCTTTTCCGACGTTGGTTTGCGTGACTCTTAGTTTGTCGGCGTTTGGATGTTGTGCGAGTGATGTGATTTGTCCTACGACGATATTGCGCAGTAGCTCGCCCTCACTGAGCACTCCCTCTACCTCTGCTGCCCTAATCGTAAAGAGATGTGCCAGCTCTTGAGCTGTTACATTTTCAGGAATTTCTACGAATTTTTTGAGCCAGTTGAGGGAAATTTTCATAAAAAACGGGGTCAGGGATCATAGCTTCGCTAGCGCTCAGCTGTTTTAAAATTGTTCTAAAAATCTAAGGTCGCCGCCCATCAGGAGGCGAATGTCATCAATGCCATATTTCATCATCACGAGACGCGTGAGTCCGAATCCGAATGCCCAGCCCTGATATACTTCTGGGTCGATGCCGCCGGCTCTCAACACGTTTGCATGTACCATTCCTGCGCCCATGAACTCCATCCATCCGGTGTGTTTGCAGACTCGGCAACCCATGCCGCTACATAAGAGGCACCACATATCGAGTTCGATTCCTGGCTCTACGAAAGGAAAATATCCAGGTCGAAATCGTACCTTTGTTTCTTTTTTGAAAAGTCGTGTGAGAAATTCCGTCATCACTCCCTTGAGATTTGCGAGTGAAATATTTTTGTCGATCAAGAGTCCCTCTACCTGATAAAAGGTTGAGTCGTGCGAGGCATCTGTGGCTTCGTAACGAAATACTCTTCCCGGAACGATGACGCGTAGTGGCGCGCCAAATTTCTCCATGGTTCGGATTTGTACCGGCGATGTTTGCGTGCGCAAAACCATTCTTCCATGATGGTCATGTGATTTATCTGCGAGAAAGAATGTATCCTGCATATCTCGAGCAGGGTGATCTTTTGGTACGTTCAATGCCTCGAAGTTGTAATATTCCGATTCAATTTCCGGTCCATCCTGTATCGCGAATCCCATCTGACTGAAGATTTCTTCTACTTCTTTTTGTACCTGCGAAAGTGGATGAATGTGTCCGGTTTCATAGTGCGTTCCCGGACGAGTTGTGTCGAAGGAATCATCGTTGAGTTGTTGCTTGAGCACTTCTTCTTCTAATGTTTTTTGCTTGGTAGTGAGATGTTGTTCGAGCTCGTTTTTGGCTGCATTGAGCGCTTGCCCGATGGCTGGTTTTTCTTCGTTCGGAATACTCTTCAGATTTTGCATCACATTTGTGAACGACCCTTTGCGTCCCAAATATTTAATCCTGAGCTCCTCTAATTGCGCAGGAGTTGTGGTGTTGTGGATTTCTTGTGTCGCCTCTTTGACGAGTTGTAAAATTAGGTCTTTCATACTGGTTCATTGTAGCGTGTTTTGGCTTTGTTGTCATAGGGAAAATGATCGGTCTGCCCAGGAGGGTGTACAATTTTGTATCGCTATCCATTTGTACAGTAAAAAGACATCAAAATGGATATAGGTGAACTTGGTGATAGTAAATCTATCTTTAGACCGGAGGATTCTCGTCACCAAGCAGTGAGAATTTTTTTACCGCTCCTCCGGTGAGTACAGCGGTGGCAATTAATGGAAGGCTTAAGATCAGTGTTCCCATTATGAAAAAACCAGTTACTTCGCTGCTGGAGCTCGTTAGAAATCCATATATAATCATTATTACTACTGCGAGGATCGCTGGCACTGCTGCTAGTGTACTGTATTTTTGAGTTAATTTTTCCGGGATCCAGTTCATTATTTTTATTACTTTCAAATAAATAAATGTTTCAATTGCTACTTCGAGAATTAGAGATGAAAAGAGTATTAAGAACATGAACTTGGCTTCTTCCATGGTGTACTTAGGAAGTTGCATTATTAATGTGAATGTTGTGTATCCGACGACCCCCATGATTCCACCAGATATGAATGCTGCTATTTTCATCATTCTTATTTTGTTTATTAGATACTATTTATGATTCTATTGTAAATAATATTATTGATCAACGAAAAACCCCGCATGTTTGAAATACGGGGTTTTGGTTGAAAATTTCTTGTGTAGCCTCTTTGACGAGTTGTAGAATTAGGTCTTTCATAGCTGCCACATTGTACTGCGTTTCTGCAGGCGGTTTTACCTTCTTTTTATACTACTTTTGGATCCTTAGCATCTCCTTAGCGCGTGGTACCTCATGGTGCTAGCAATTTCTTAGCATTTCAAAATGATGTATTTTAAGATATCTCCTGGCGTTTTGATTTCACCAGTAATCTGTTAACAAAAAACCCGCCCTTTATGGGGGCGGGTTTAATAGTTGAAATCGAGAACGATTTAACGAACTGCATCCTTAAGAGATTTGCCGGCCTTGAAAGCTGGAAGCTTCATGGCTGGGATCTTGATCTTCTGTGATGGGTTTCGTGGGTTAACACCTGTTCGAGCCTGTCTCTTTGAAACACGGAATGTTCCAAAACCTGTGATTGTTACACTTTCGCCACGCTTGAGTGACTTAGTGATGTGAGCAAGAACTGCATCGAGAACCTCTGCAGCTGCTTTCTTCGTAACGCTTGCGACGTTAGAAGCGGAGTTTACCAAGTCCTGTTTTGTCATAGGATGATTGGGTTAAAAAGAAATAATATTTTTGAATGTTGAGATATGGAGAGTGTTTAAAACACCGTACACATCGCTTAATTCACCAGCATTATAATTTTGCAAAAATCTTTTGCAAGAGAATTTGTGTAGTTTGTGCCAAAAAGGTGCTGCTGCGACATATTTGTGAAAATATGTAAATTCAATTTTGGCTTGTCTAAGCTGAAAACCCGAGATGAGAGGCGAGTGCTTGGATACTTTCTATTAATTCATTTTTATTTGCACCGAAGGAAGTTCTTATGTATCCTGCGCAGCCAAATGCGGATCCTGGTACAAGTGCAACGTTTCCGTTTGTTAGTACTTGTTCACAAAATGTAATGTCGTCATTATTTTTTATTCCAAATGCAGAGAGCGGAATGAAATGGTAGAGTGATGATTGGGGTTGAGAGATATTTGCGCGGAAAAATGTATTGAATGTTGTGGTAAAAAAGTCGCGGCGTGATTGCATTTCCTCTTGGATTTCAGTTGTGATTTTTTCTGATTGTTCGATGGCGGCTATGGCGGCATATTGGCTTATAATACTCGTTCCAGTGATGCTTTGACCCTGGATTTTTGTGAGCATTTTTATGAGATTTTCTGATCCAAATACAAATCCTACTCGCCAGCCTGTCATGCCGAAATTTTTCGAGCAACTTTGAATAACGATGAGATTGTCATTGTGTTTTTCGAGTGATGCGCAGGATGTGTATGCTTTGCCGTCGTAGGTGAGCCCGCTATAAACTTCATCGGAAAGAATGATGATGTTTTTTTCTTTTGCTACTTTGAGTATCAACATTAATTCTTCTTTTGTATAGAGTGTACCGGTAGGATTTGAGGCGTTGTTGAGAATGAGCATCTTTGTTTTTTCGGTGCAGGCTTGTTGAATATCCTCAGGTTTTACTTTCCACTGATTTTTTTCTTCCGTTGTGATGATTACGGGTTTCCCGCCAAAGAGGCTGATCATGGATGGGTATGATACCCAGTATGGAGCGATAATAATCACTTCATCGTCGTCGTTGAGAAGTGCTTGAAGTGACAGATATATACCAAATTTACCGCCGCAGGTGATGAGTATGTTTTGAGCGGAGTAGTTTGTTTGGTAGTTGGTATTCATCCACTGTGATGCTTTTTCTCGGAGTTCGGGAAGTCCGACGACGGGTGGGTAGAGCGTTCGGCCATTTTGCATGGCGTCTTGCACTGTTTTTTCTAAATATTGTGCCGTGTTCATCATGGGTTCGCCGGCGCTGAGGTTGAATATGCGCTCTCCTGCGAGCTTTTTTTGCTGTGCTATTGAGTTAATAGTCACGGTTGCGGACTGCGGAATTTGTACTTTTGTGGAAAATTTCATAATTGTGCGCGTCGTGACTCCTTCATGAGGAGGGTGAATATATGGTGAATTGTTTTTGGGTCAATGTTTCTTTTTTTTGCCAGAGTTTCGTGAAGATTGTGAAGTTTCTGTTCGCGAGTACTGTCTTTTATCTTTAGTTGCTGCTGTTTTTTGAGGGCTCCGATTTCCTCCACTATTGCTAATCTTTTGCTGATAGTTTCGATTATTTCTTTGTCCAGGGTGTTTATTTTCTTGCGAAGGTGGGCGATAGTCGGTTTAGATTTTGCCGGGCCTTCTTGAATGGTGTTTCCAAGTTTTTGCAGAGCAGCGATGAGTGCTTTTCGAATATTTTTTGTGTATGGGTTCTTTCTTTGCATGTCGTAAAACAGCTCCCACGTGTCATTATTCACCATATTGTTAATCTGTATCAATGTCTGGTAGTCAGGTGTGGATATTTCTTGCGGCTTGAGGTGAAGTTTTGCGAGTGCGCGTCCGAGAAGATGTACAAGTGCCTGGGATTTTGCCATTTGTTTGTCATGTTCTCGAGGTGTTGTTCTGAGAATTTCGAGATGAAGTTTTTTGAGAAGACTTTCGAAATTTTCTAATTCTTTGTTGGATGCGCGAATCGTGCTGATGACTATCTTTTGCTTGGCTAAGCCATTCTTTTGAATGGAATCCGGGCCGAAGAGGGGATGAGTGGCGATGATTGGCTGCTTGGGCGGAAGCCATTTTTTCATCATTTTTACCGGATGTGTTTTGACGGAACAGGCGTCGATGACGATGGTATTTGGTTTGAGATGGGGTGCGATTTTTTTGCAGATAGATTCAATTTCCGATATGGGAACGAGGAGAAAGAGGAGGTCGCAGTTGATAGTGTCGAGGAGTGAGTTTTTTTTGTTTTTCTTGTCGAAAATTTTCACTTCTCCAAATGGCTCTATGGCTTGAGCCCATAATTTTCCGAAACGTCCGAATCCGATGATGCCGAATTGTGGCTTATTGCTCATGTTATTTAGTTGTTTTTTTATAGAGTTTGTATTCTGCTTATTTTGTTTCGAAGATAGTGGTCGGCGAGGACGAGGGCGACCATGGCTTCACCAATTGGGACTGCGCGTGGTGCGACGCATGGGTCGTGCCGACCGTGGACTTCTATTTCGGTCGGTGCGCCATTTTTGTCTATAGTCTGTTGTTTTTTGGCGATGCTTGAGGTGGGTTTGAGGGCAAAGCGCAGGATAATATCTTCGCCGTTGGAGATTCCACCGATGATGCCGCCGGAGTGATTGGTGGTGGTGCCGATGTGGGAATTGTTGGCATTGTCGTCTTTGAGTGTCCATTCGTCGTTATTTTCACTTCCGTGGCGTGATGAGGTGGCGAAACCGTCGCCAATTTCGATGCCTTTTACGGCGGGGATGCTCATGATGCCACGGGCGAGGTCGGCGGAGAGTTTGTCGAAAACAGGTTCGCCGAGGCCTGCGGGGACGCCGCGTGCGACGATCTCGATTATTCCGCCAACGGAATCTAGGTTTGCGCGTGCGGTTTCAATCTCTTTAATCATGATTTCGAGTACGGTTGGATCTGGGCAGTTGAGAGGATTGGTTGCGATAGTGCTTTCATCTACTTGCGTAATTTTCACCGTTCCAATTTGTGTCACGTATCCCGTGATCTGTATTCCGGCGTGTGCAAGCAGTTTTTTGGCGATTGCGCCGGCCGCTACGCGGCCGATCGTTTCCCGAGCGGAGGCGCGTCCGCCGCCACGCCAGTCTCGCATGCCATATTTTGCATCATACGTAGCATCTGCATGCCCCGGCCTGTAGAGGTCTTTTATAGGCTCGTAGACTGCGGGAATCTGATCTTGGTTTCTAATCAGTAGTGCGATTGGCGTGCCCATTGTCTTGCCTTCGAATATTCCGGAGAGAATTTCTACCTGATCTTTTTCTTGCCGTGGTGTTGTTAAATGGCTCGTGCCAGGCTTGCGTCGATCGAGCTCTTTTTGAATTTCTTCACGAGTTATCTCGAGTCCTGCGGGACAGCCATCGATGACGACACCGACTCCGTCTCCATGCGATTCTCCGAATGTGGTAATTTGGAATAATTTTCCGAATGTATTTCCTGCCATAGTATTATTTTGTGAAGTATGTGAGTGCTTTTGTAACGGTGCTTTTATCAACTTCGTGTCCGAACATTTCTTTCGTTGTTTTTACTGAGCCAATTTTTTCCAATAATACATATTTTACTTTTCCATTTCGCGATTTTTTGTCGATGAGTGTTTGTTTAATTATGGCTCGTGTGCTGAATTTTTTGAGTATGTCCTTGAGTGCTTTTTTTGTAATTCCAAACTGATTCATCGCTTTACATACTTTTTCAAAATCTTCTGTTGATAGTACTCCCATTAATTCTGCAATTTTGCTTTCAACGAGTATGCCATATCCTACGCAATATCCATGTCCGAACGAGAAGTTACTGAGATGTTCGATGGCATGCCCGATCGTATGTCCCCAGTTTACCACCATACGTTCGTTGGCTTCGTGCTCATCTCTTGTGACGACACCGATTTTTAGTTCGATTGAGCGTGCAATGATTTTTTGAAGAAGTCCCAAATCTTTTTTCAACACTTTTTTCCAATTATTTTCCACCACTTCAAACATGCCTTTATCGTAGGTGAGAAATATTTTTATAGATTCCATGAGGCCATTTACCAACTGACCGTGTGGAAGTTTTTTTATACAATCTATATCAATTATTACCGCTTCTGGATGCCAAAATGCCCCAATAAGATTTTTCCCGAATGGTGTGTCTATACCAACTTTTCCACCTATGGAACTATCTACCATTGCGAGAAAAGATGTTGGAATATTGACGTATGGAATACCTCGCATGTAGGTTGCCGCAACGTATCCAGCCGTATCTCCGACGACACCTCCGCCGAGTGCGATAATCATCGTATCGCGTCCACATTTTTTCTGTAACATTTTATGAGTGAGCTTGCTGTGCGTTTCCTCGGTCTTATTTTTTTCTCCGGACTGGAATGTGATTATATCCGCTTGTAGACCGGCTTTTTTCAGTTCTTTTATGAGTTGTACTCCGAATATGTCTTTCATCGTGTTGTCCGTGATGATGACATATCGCGAAACGGGATGGAGCGTTCCAAGGAGAGATGGAATTTTTTTCAGTAATCCAGTCCCAATATCAACTTTGTATTTTACTGCTTCCGGCTGCGGTAATTCCACCTTAAACAATACGGTGTTCATGAGCGATGGTGTTTAAAATATCTTCTGTTTGTTCCCAACTGAGACATGGATCGGTGATGGAAAGTCCATCCATATCAATCGTTTTTTCCGTGCATTTTTCTACTTTTTGACAGCCTCCTTTTATGAAACTTTCTATCATGAATCCTTTTATGAGTGGCTGTAGATCTGGATGTTCTTGTAGAGTCGTGAGCACTTCGCGAATGACGTTTATTTGTTGCACGGGATCTTTCGTGCCGTTTACTTTGCAGTTGTCGTGGCTCGCATCAATGATGATTGCTGGATTACTTACTTTCGCTGTTTCTAAATGTTTTTTTGCTGAGTAGAGATCTTCAACATGGTAATTTGGCTGATCGAGTCCACCTCGTAAAACGAGATGCGCGTACGGATTTCCGTGGGTTTGAACTTGTGCTCCATGGAACACGGCGGTGTGTTGCGCTTGGGCGGCGATAATACTATTTACGCCAATTTCCAGATTACCACTTGTTGGATTTTTCATACCAACAGGAGCGTCAATGCAGGATGCGAATACGCGGTGTTCTTGGTCCTCGGTACTGCGTGCGCCGATTGCTACCCATGCGAGAAGTTCGTTGAAGCCCTTTGCATTATGGGTAAAAACTGATTCGTCGGAAATTGGTAATCCCATTTCAATAATTCTCACCATGATGTCGCGGCTGTATCGGATACCTTCTGCGATGTCCGGTTCAGTGAATGGATTTGGCTGGTTGATTGGGCCGGTCCAACCCTTGCTGGTTCGAGGTTTTTGGATGTATACCCGCATGATGATTTTCAGCTTATCCTTCAGCTTTTCTTCAAGTGTCTTTAGCTTTTTGGCATAGGCGAGCGTTGCTTCAAATGGCCATGCTGAGCAAGGACCAACAATGACGATCATGCGCTTATCTTTTCCGGAAATAATATCTTTTACTTCTTGTTGATCGCGCGCAACTTGCATGTGTGCGGTTTCCGAGAGAGGAAATGCCTGTATGATTTCTTCCGCCGTGGGAAGTTGTTTGATAATAGTAACGTTCATGAGTGTGGGGTGGTCAGTTTTTTATGCAATAGTGCGAGTGCTTCCAGATAACTTTTTTCTTTTTTTCCGAATTTTTGTCCGATGCAGGCAGCCGCGGTTACCGATATTTTTCTCCAAGATTCTCTTTTATTTATATCCGATAGATGAACTTCAACTGTTGGTACCTGCGCGTCGATTATGGCGTCGTGGAGCGAATAACTATAGTGCGTAAGTGCTCCCGGGTTGATAAGTATCCCATCTGTTTTTTCTGAATTCTTTTGGATAAAATCAATTAGTTCTCCTTCGTGATTTGATTGGAATGGCAGGACTCGATAGCCCAAAACTTTTGCTTCCGCCTTCACAATTTCTTCTAATTTTTTCAATGTGAGTGAGCCATAATGAGCCTGATCACGTTTACCTAGGAGATTTAAATTTGGTCCGTGTATGAGGAGGATGGTTTTCATATGGTAGTTTTGGTAACGAGTTGCCGTAAAATATTTTCTACTGATTCTTTGATGGAGCCATTATTCTGGATGGTCATGGTAGCGAGTTTATTGAAAATTGGTTCTCTCTCATTCCAGAGCTTCTGGAAGCTGATGAATGCGTCTTGATCTTCCGGGAAAAATGCCGGTTTGCCGTTAATCATAATTCGCTCAAATACAATACTCTTTTGTGCCGCAATGTGAATGATATGCTGCGCCATAAGTAGCGGGTGATTTTCCTCGACAGTGGGCGTTCCACCGCCAAGCGCGATGACGCTTACGACTGGAGATGTTGTAATTTTTCCGAGAACAATATGCTCCATATTTCTGAAAAATGTTTCTCCGTATTCGTGTATTATTTCTCTGCAACTTTGTTTTTTGCCTGAGATTTTTTCGTGATGCGTGATGATTTCTTCGTCCAGGTCGATGAATGGTAATCCAAGTCTTTTGGCTAGTTCCTGCCCTATGGTCGTTTTTCCGGCATTTTTGAAACCGATGAGAATGAGATGTTTTGGGGTTGATGTCCGCATTTTTGTGCCGAGAGTGTTCATGGTAGTGGTGAAGTTAGGAAATGTCTTGTCCATTCTCTCTGCTGTCGTGATTTCGCTTGTTCCGTCTGTCGGCAGAAGGCTGGCTATGGCGAGTGCCATTATGGTTCGATGATCGTTATAACCGTCGAGTGATGCACAGAAGAGCCGGCTGTGATATATGACGAGTGAGGTGGCGTGTTCTTCAATTTTTGCCCCCATTTTTTTGAGTTCGGTGGTCATGGATTTCAATCTGTCTGTTTCTTTGATTCGAGCATGTCCGATATTCGTGAGTGTTGTTTTTCCCTCCGCCTGCGTGGCAATAACGGCAAGCGTTGGTACCATATCCGGGATGTCACTACAGTCGATTTCTTGGCCTGTGAGTGGATGTCCACCTTCGATAGTAATTGTTTTTTCTTGAATTTCTATATGCGCCCCCATCTCCTGCAAAATCTGGATTATCCGCTTGTCTCCTTGTGAATCAGCCATATCCATATTATGAATTTTGACATGTCCCGGGAGTAAAACTGCGGCAGCAATGATATAAGATGCAGATGAAAAATCGCCCGAGATAGTCTTTTCAAATGGCTTGTATACTTGGTTTCCTGGTATCACGAACTGATCAATATTCTCACTGCGAGTGTGTGTGTATTCAATGTTTTGTTCATCCAAACATCGCAGTGTCATTTTAACGTATGGACGTTCCTGAAGATTTTTTACGTTTATAATAGACGTGTTTGGAGCGAGAGGAAGTGCAAGTAAAAGTGCTGATACATTCTGTGAATTTGTTCCATCAATTTCTACCTCCCCCCCATTTATTTTCCCTGATATTTTTAGCGGACAGTGACCATTTGTGTCTTCAATTTCTAATCCAAGTTTCATAACGGCATTGAGAATCGTATCGATCGGTCGCTGCATCATTTGTTTTCCGCATGAAAGTGTTATCGTCCTTTTTGTCTCTTTCCTCAGCCCTAAAATAGCAATGATGAATGTCGTCGTTATTCCTGAATTTGATGAAAAAAGTTCCGTTTCATTTGTTTGAAGTGGAGTTCCGTTGCTTTCTACCGTGCAATCTAGTCCGCCATTTATATTTTTTACGCAGGTAATTTTTGCTCCAAGTTTTCTACAGACATCAATAGCGGCACGGGTGTCGGAGGCGTCTAGAATATTTTTTAGCGTAGATGTGCCGTTTGCTAACGTGGCTAATAGAAGCGCTCGCACGCTGTGTGATTTGGATGATGGGGGAGTAACTTGTCCCTCAATTCGTAATGTTGGTTCGACGATAAGTTTCATAAGCGAAGCATAAAAAAAGCCTTCTTGTGAAGGCATAGAGAGGAAAAATATAAACACGGCTCTACGCCTTCAAATGAGTGAAGTTGTAAAAATAATACCAATTCTGTGTTTTTGCGAGATTGTTCATATTGTGTATAGTTTACGGGTTTACGTGAGCATATGTCAAATTTATGACATATCTAAAGCTGAGATATATTTATTTCACCTCAGGAAATATTGAAACATTTCTATTTTTTATATCATCACAATATGAAGAGTTTGCTTGTATCTCTATTACTTCACCTTCCTGTGTTATATATTCGTGATCAGAGGGATAAATAAAAGTGTTTTGTCCTGTGCCGTGCATCCGTCTGTCGTGCGTAGTATGCAAATAAACTATCGGCGTTCCTCTATTATACGCTTTTATGACATCTATTACGCATCCATGTATTCTTTTTCTTCCTGTGTTTATGTCGGTAATTGTGATTTCAGTCATTCTTTCCGCCCTTGATTCTCTTTCTGTTTCCGGCGAAGGCCCTTGATTCATTTTGTCGCAATTTGCGGTTGTTAATCCTGCGGTCATTAGTATCGGTAAGAGGTAGTTTTTCATAAAATTATAAGGAATTAAATATCAGAAGATTTCATATTTGTCCTTTTTTCTCTTCATGTCAATTTTTTTTATTCACAGATTCAACTCAATAATACATAATTTGGATAGATGGAGACCCCAAATTTCCCTTTTTTAAAGCTGTAGTTGTACAAGATATTTGACAGGACGCCAATTTTCAATACAATCAGACGGTATGGCAAAAGACCTTGTTATCGTAGAGTCCCCCGCAAAAGCGAAGACGATTTCGCGCTTTTTAAGCAAGAATTTCGTGGTTCGTGCGTCGATGGGACATGTCCGTGATCTTCCTAAATCGAAGATGGGTGTTGATATTGAGCATGATTTTGCACCTGAATATTTGGTTTCTCCGGATAAGAAAAAAGTTATTACCGAGCTTAAATCATTCATCGACAAGGACACGAATATTTGGGTGGCAACTGATGAGGACCGAGAAGGGGAGGCGATTGGATGGCATTTATTGGAGGCGCTCAAAATTAATCCAAAGAAGAATAAAGTAGAAAGAATCGTTTTTCATGAAATTACGGAGAAGGCGATCCTGGAGGCGATCAAACATCCACGACAACTTTTTCAGGATATGATTGATGCTCAACAGGCACGACGTGTTTTGGATAGATTAGTGGGTTATGAACTTTCCCCACTTTTATGGAAGAAGGTTCGTTATGGTCTCTCTGCCGGTCGCGTGCAGAGTGTTGCTACTCGTTTAGTTGTTGATAGAGAGCGAGAAATTCTGGCTTTCATTCCTAATGAGTATTGGAGTTTGACGGCAGATTTTCTTACACAACGAGATGAAAAGTTCCGTGCTGCTCTTACGAAAATTAACGGAAAGGAGGCAAAAGTTACGAATTCTATAGACGCAAATGTGATCCATGATGAAATTAAGAAAGATACGTTCACGGTAACGAGCGTTGAAGAAAAGGATGTGAAACGAAGTCCAGCTGCGCCTTTTACGACTTCTACACTTCAGCAAGAGTGTTCTCGTAAACTTGGTTTTTCTGTGAAGAAGACGATGATGGTGGCACAGCAAATGTACGAAGGTGTGGATGTTGATGGAAAGCCTACGGCACTTATTACCTATATGCGTACTGATTCTACGAATCTCTCGGATGTGGCTATTGAGCAGGCTAATGCGGTTATCACAGAATTGTATGGAAAGGAATATCTCCTCCCAACTGCCCGTAAATTTAAATCAAAAAAAGGTGCACAGGAAGCTCATGAAGCTATTCGTCCGGTAGATATGTCGATTGAACCGTTCAAGGTGAAGTCAGATTTGAGCAAGGATCAATTTAATCTTTATGAATTAGTGTGGAAGCGTACGGTTGCCTGCCAGATGGCAGAGGCTATTTTGAAGCAAGTTGGTGCGGATATTACGCCTGACAATCACAAACAATATAATTTCCGTGCTACGGGTCAGACCGTTGTTTTCCCTGGATTTATGAAGGTATATATGGAGGGAAATGATCAGGAGGAGGACGAAGAAAAGGATGGAGAAAAACTTCTGCCACTTTTGAAAAAAGATGAGTCAGTTGATTTGAAAGAGCTTTTGCCGGAGCAGCATTTCACCAAACCACCTGCACGATATACCGAGGCGGCACTCGTAAAAAAGCTTGAGTCTGAGGGAATCGGTCGTCCGAGTACGTATGCTCCGACAATTTCTACGATTATTGCACGTTTGTATGTTGAGAAAGATGGAAAAGTTTTGAAGCCTACGGATTTGGGTATGTTGGTAACGGATTTATTAGTTGAGCACTTTCCGAAGATTGTTGATTATAAGTTTACGGCAGAAATGGAGGAAGGTTTGGATAAGGTCGCCGAGGGTAAGCAAGCATGGGTGCCATTAATTCGTGACTTCTATGAGCCATTTCACAAGTTGATTGTTGAGAAAAATGAAACAATTAAGAAGGATGATATCACTACCGAGGCGACGGAAGAAAAATGCCCGGAATGTTCCAATGCTCTTCAGATTAAATTTGGACGATTTGGAAAGTTCTACGCTTGTACGAATTATCCGGAATGTAAATTCAAGAGACCGCTCGTGGTGAAAGAAAAAACACAGGAACAGAAAGATCTTGAGGAGAAGTTGAAGGGTACGAAATGTGAAAAATGTGGAAGTGATATGGCGGTGAAGACGAGTCGTTTTGGCTCATTCCTCGGCTGTACGAATTATCCGAAGTGTAAAAATATTGTTTCTATTGATGACCCGAATGCTATTAAATGTCCGAAGTGCGGTAAGGGTTCGATGATTAAGCGATTCTCCAAGAAAACACGAAAGGCTTTCTACGGATGTAATAAATATCCGGATTGTAAGAACGCGGTTTGGGATAAGCCAACAGGGGAGTTGTGCAAAAAATGTGGCATGCTTATTACGGAAAAAACTTCAAAGGATGGTGATGTGAAATTGGTATGCAGTGGTTGCGCCGATGTCAGTGGCGAGGGAGCTCCAAAGGAGATTCCTACGGAGACTGGCGCGGAATAAGTCTTTTTAACCTAGCTTCCAATTGAGTCGTTATTGACTGTTTCATGCACTTGTATTATAGTGCCGGCCTGTTTTTATTTTCTTCTGAATTTTTATGAACGACCGAATTTCATCTGCTCATTACACTATTCTTCCTTTATCTGATGAAGTAGTTATTGCTCATCCCGATCGTGTTAAGCAGGTGCTTTCACGTGAAAGTAGAATGCGTACTCCTCTCGTTGTTGCGAGTTCGGCTGATGCTCTCAAGGAGCTTGCGCATGAGTTTGAGCTCATACATGCAGGTGATGTGTCTGATCGTTATGATGCAGATGAAGTTAGAGATATGACAAGTGAGGAGGCTTTTCAGCTTGCTGTTGAACAGATTAAGGATTCGAATCTTCGAGGTATGCTAGAGGCCAATGGTAGGACTCCGGTTCTCGGCCGCCTTCCTGGAATTCACGGTCATACATTCGGTTTCGACGGTCTGGATGCTCATGCCGGTATTTTGGCGGCGGCATTGACTCGTATTGGTGCAAATTCTTCTGATATCCGTATTAAAGTTTTTGGGGAACTTCCTGGTGTTTTTTCTGCTGATCCTTCGATTGTTGAGCCTGAATATACTCCGAATATGCGAGATGGTTTTAAGCATGTACGGCGTCAGAATACAATGAATTTCCGTGAGGCGTTAGAATTATCTACGCTCAACGGTCCTCGCGCTTTTACTTCCGGCGGTCTCGTAGGTCTGGATCAGCGAGGTATCCAGCTCCAGGTTCGTAGTATTTATGATCTTCGCGATAAAGGTACTCGAGTTTCCGAGCAGATTGAGCCAAAAGGAGTTCAATTTATTAGTGGAAAAAATAATCAAGTTCTCTACACGGTAGGTTCTGCGCGCATGGCTCATTCAAGCGGTATTGCGAGTCTCGTACTCAAGGCGTGTGAGGAGTTGGATATTTCCGTTACCGCTACATTTGGTGGTGGATCTTCATTTCCATTTACCATAGATGCCGATCATCCACGAAGGGATGATTTAGAAAGTCGCCTTGATCACATTGGAACGGTGATGACTCAGCCTGGCGTTGCTCTTGTTTCCTGTATTGGCAATGGGATGAAACAACAGCGTGGTCTTTCTCTCCATATCGCAGATGTTTTGGATGAGGCTGGTATTAATGTTGAAGAAATCACTACTTCTGCAGATCGTAACTTCACGGTTGTTGTACGGGGTGCTGACTACGAGACCGCTATAGTTGCTCTCCATCGTGAGTTGATCGAAAAATAAGAAGTTGGTAGATAATTGGTTTACGGATATTTTTCCTACATCTTATCTACTGTCTCAATCGCGAGAAGATCAAGAGACTGCTTGAGCAGTGTATGTGTGTATTCTACGAGCTTCAGGCGGGCCTGGGAGAGTGCAGGAGGAGTTTTGTCACCCTTGAGAACAGGACACTTAGCATAGAAGTTAGAGAAGGTCTGCGCGAGTTCGAAGACGTAGGTGGCGATCAGGGTTTGATCCATTGTCTTTTGAACGGTGCGCATTTTTTCGGTGAACTCAACGATTTTGAGAAGGAGTTCGTGTTCGATTGGTTCTTGAAGAAGGCTGAAGTCAGCATTTTCAGGAAGAGTTTTTCCGCCTTCTGGTGCCTTTCTCTCCTCTGCCTGCTCGAGTATTTTTCCTGTACGTACGTATTGATATAAAATGTATGGGCCGGTTTTTCCTTCGAAATTTACGGATTCTTTTGGGTCAAATTTCATACCTGATTCCGGTCGCACCGAGAGGAGATAGTATTGCGCTGCGGCTTTTCCAATTTTGTCGGCGTCCTCATCGCTCATGGTTTCATTTCCTTTTCCTGCGGCAATAACTTTTACCTTATCGCGTAGTTCATTAAGTAAATCATCAACATCCACGACTGTACCTTCGCGTGATTTCATTTGACCCTCTGGGAGTTCTACCATGCCATAGGACATGTGTTTAAGTTTATCCACCCATTCATATCCAAGTGCTTTGAGAATTCCGAAGAGCGCGCGGAAGTGATCATCTTGCTCGCCCGCAACAATATAAAAACTTTTGTCGAGTTTGTGATCTTCCATCTTCATTCTGGCGATGGCAAGGTCTTGCGTGGTGTAGACAGTGGTTCCGTCGGAGCGGAGAAGTACTTTTTTTCCTTCGTTTTTTTGGATACCGAGCCTCTGAAGATCTGCAACAATGGCGCCACTTGGATCACGTTCGAAAATGCCTCTTTCAAGCCCGTCCATCACAATATCTCTTCCCATGTTATATATCTGAGATTCAAAATATTCCACATCGAAGTGAACATTCATTCTGTTGAGTGTTTCTTTGAATCCTCCGAGAACCCATCCATTCATCTTTTCCCATAGCGCCCGCGTTTCAGGATCTTCCGCTTCCCATTTGAGGAGCATCGTACTTACTTGCTTGTCGAGTGATGATTCTTTTTTCGCTTTGTCTTTTATTTCTTCATCTAATTTTCCTAATTTTTCTAACTCTTTTTTTATGAGTTTTATTGCATCTTTTTCTGCCGGGGGTGTTGTTTTTAGTTTTTCTTCCAGTTCCGCTTTTCTTGCTAATTTAGCCGTGTTTTCCGGTTCGGCTCTGAGTCGCGCTATGATTGGAACTATTTCTTTTTGAAGGGCTTTTTCGTAACGTACATAGTAGTCTCCTACGAAATGATCGCCTTTTATTCCTGTTGATTCGGGCGTTGATCCTTCTCCGAACATTTGATATGCGAGCATAGACTTGCAAATGTGTGCTCCGCGATCATTTGTAAGATTCGCCTGAAGTACATCATGTCCAAGGAATGCGAGCGTGGCAGAGAGACTTTTTCCAAGTGTTAGGTTGCGAAGATGGCCCAGATGAGCCGGTTTATTGGTATTTGGTGAAAAATATTCCACCATGATTCTTAGCATATCCGTGACAGTGATTCCACCGCTTGGCTTTTCCGCTATATTCCCTGCTGTTCGTGCGAGCAACTCATTGGAAACATTGAAATTTATAAACTTCCCCGTAGTGGAAGTGGAAACAGCGATACCCTTTGGAAGGAGTATGGAGATTTTTGCTCGAGCATCTACAATAACTGAATCAATGTGCTGATCACCTTCTTTCAGTTGAAAAGCATTAAATCCATAATCGGCTTCCGCAATATTGGCGCGTAGAATATTTGGTCGCTTACCGGTTGCGTTTTCGACGACAGCAGCGAGGAGATCCGTAATGCTATAGATTGGTTGCTCCATAGATGTATTAGATTAGACGTCAACGTATCATAGAAATTTTTATCCTGTCAATTTTATTGAATGTGCTGTGAATTATTGTCGAAATATTTGACGTAGTTTTTAAAAGGTGAGTATAGTTCTTTTATGGAAACTATTTCTCCTGGTGAAAATTTAGATACAAAGCCTCAGTTTTCTTCTCAGGAAGCACCTGTGTCTGCTGAGCCATTCCTCGGGGATGATGTTGACACTCCTGAGTGGTATGCGGCTCGGATGACGGTGGTGGGCGTTGCCGCAGAGGTCAAAGAAAAAATTATACATGTGATGTATGACGGATATGATGGTGATGCGAGTAAACTTGCTGATGTGGAAGGTGTATATAATTTATGCTATACATTAGCGAAAGAGCTTGGAATAGGAGGTAAGGAAGCGCTTCATGTAATTCCATATTTCAAGGGTCTTGTTCCGGAAGATAGTGGTGTAAGCGCTCTTTTTATTTTTCCTCAAGGTCATTTCACGGTTCATACTTTTGATAAAAAAGGTACGGTTTTTGTGGATTTTGCCCTCATTGGTAAGGAGATTGCTGATCCCGCAGGAGCTATTCAGCGAGCCATGCGCTCGACATTTGATATTACGAGAGATGAGACTTTTCTTCGTGGGACTAATCCGGTTAATGATCCTGCGGAAATTCCTTCAGCATTTGGACCACATCTGACATTTGGAGGGCAGCTCTCTTCTGATCAGATGAATCTGGATTGGATGTATAATTTTTTGGAAAAAATTCCGAAGGCAATTGGCATGACGCCTATTGCTCCACCTCGCGTTATCCGCTCGACAACGCCAGATGGTTTAACCTATAGAGATGGAATGGCGGTGATTGCTGAGTCTCATATTACGATTCATGTTGATGATTCCGGTGCGTATTTTTTTGATATTTTTAGCTGCAAGGCATTTGATATTGAATCTTTCATGCAATGGGCTGAAAGTTTTGGTTTGCAGGTTGATGCTCCCACTATGACTCTTGCCGCACGAGGAAAAGATTTCCCTCGGTCTTAACATTGCCATAAAGAAGAATTCTTTATTTTTTAACACCAGTGCTTATGCGCAATGATGTTGACGTTTCTCCACCTATTTCTTTTGATTCAAGAGAAATGGCCGTTACTGCCGTAATGGGAGAAGGACCTCATCAACGCTTGTTGCATGTTTCTACTTCTACGGAATCTAATTCATCTGTTTTGCCTGGAATGAGTGCTGTTCGTTCTCAGATGGTTGAGACTCTTTGCGCTCGTGCTGTTGTATTTATTCGTCTAGAAATGGCTAAGAGGGTGCATTCTGTTCTAGATTCAAAGGGGGATGTGAAAGATGTTGTTCCGAATGTGGAGTGTTTTAGTGAGACGGGGAAACTCGAGTCGGTTGTTATTGGTTTTCCGGATAATATGATGCTTGGTGGTCATCGCGAAATTATCAATTTTACCCAAGAGAGGAATTTAAGAAATGGGTTAATGCCAACTCCCGACGAGACGGTGGCAGAATTTGTTGAGTTCAAGCGCGTTCTGGAGGAGCATGGAGTGAATGTTCTGATGCCTCATTATGTTGACGTACAGGAGCAAATCTATACTCGGGATATTGGATTTGTTATTGGAAGAACTTTTTTTGTTTCCGGCATGGCAAAGGCCGCGAGGAAGTCCGAGATTAATGGTATCGGTCATATCGTCGCAGGTTTTTCTTCTGAAAATGTTGTTCATATTCCGGAAGGAATTATCATTGAGGGCGGTGATGTGATTGTAGACAAGGGAGTGGTATATATTGGCGTAGGCCAGCGGACAGAGGGTAGGGCTGTTGATTTTATACGTGAAAAGCTTCGGGATAGTGGACTACGCGTTGAGCCGATTTATATCAAACAGTTTGATGAAGGAGAAGATTCGCTCCATCTTGATTGTACGTTTATGCCGGTAGGGGATGGCTATGCATTAATTTATTCTGATGCGATGAAAAATATTCCTGAGTCGATGCGGGATAATTATCGTTGGATTGTTGTGACTCGTGAGGAACAGGGAGATTTGGGAACTAATGTTCTTTCTCTTTCTCCTACGAAAGTTCTTTCTCGTTCCAATTCGGTGCGCTTGAACGCGGAGATGAGAAAGGTGGGAATAGAAGTTATCGAATTGCAGTTTGACCAGGCCCCTATTAATGGAGGAAGTTTTCGATGCTGCTCGTTGCCATTGAAACGGAGTAGTTTTTAGCTTTCCGGATGATTTTTTGTTTATTTTAGATGGTTGCTCTTTTTTAGGTGCGAACTTTTGGAGTGACTTGGTAGTCGAGACGTTTGTTGAGGATGAGGCGGGTTTGGGATTCGATGGCGGGGATGGAGACGAGGAAGATACTGGTGAGTGGGACAAATATCCACTGAACGATGAGAGAGCAGCGCTTCCATATGCCGATATCGGTGCGCTTCGGGAGAATTTGTATGGTGATGATAGCAGAGACGAGAATACCGACAGCGGCGATATTGAGCATGCCGGCGGCGAGACGTGGAACATTGTAAGAGAGAACGGAATCGCGGTAATCGTTATTGAGAAGTTGAGGGAGCCAACCGGTGAAGGTGAGAAGAATTGGAGTGGTGGCCCAGTAGAAGTGATCTAGGAGGAGTGAGAGTATAGCGTGCCAGCGTTTGATGAAGGGAATGTTTTTATTATTATTGAGATTGAGCACGACGAAGGGAAAGTCGGTGACGCCCCATGACCAGCGACGAAGTTGTTTGTATTGATCCTTACAGGTGGACCAGAAGGTCTCGGATTGAACGGCATCCATGTATATAGGTGTGTAGACTTGTACGAGTTCATTGTGACCGTCGTAGCGGGTGTATGAGGTCCAGTATTGGCGTGAGTCTTCCGGAATGATTCCTACGTCCCAGAAGTCGGAATCTACGGCGCTCTGGAGGCCCATGGAGCGAGAAGAGAAGCTCTTGTAGTGAGCGGTGTCCATGGATTCTGCGAGTCGGACAAAAGTGGAAGAGAGTGAGAGCATGCGAATAATCATGGGTACCTCCCAGATATTGTTGTGATAAAAATGGGTAGGTTGGTAGGTTTTGATACCTCTATTTTCCTCTAAGAGATAACGGAAGGTGAGTTCTGAGAAGTACTGTTTGTCGACAACAGTGTCGGCATCGAAATTAGAGAGGATGACGTTTTCGTAAGGGATTTTTTCCCCCAAGGGACAACTCTGCTGAGCCGCCGCATCAATATGGGTGAGGAGCGTTTTGGCGGCCCAGGTGGCGTTGGCGGATTTTCCGGGAATTTCTCCGGGTAGGCCTTTTGGATGAATGGTGGTAATTATTTTTTTGAAGTGGTGGCTGAATTCTTTTGTGATTTCTTTTGCATACTGTTCGGCGTTCGTTTTGTCGCTTTCTTCTCCTGAAAAAACGAGAATCATGTTCTGTGAAGAATAGACACTTTCGGCGTAGGATTTAATGGATTGTTTGACGATAGCGAGAGGTTCTTTGTAGGTGACGAAGAGAATCGCATGCATGATCTCTGACGGTTTTTTGTATTGGTTTATTGTTTTGAGGTGGTTGATTTCTTGCGCGACGTTGCGGTAGACCGCTTCGAGTTTGCGATTTTCTACGGTTCTTCTGGTGGAGAGATTTTGGATGGCCGTATCGAGATGTTGTGGATTTTCTACGTAATCCAGGAGTTCATTCCAATCGGTACCCATAGCGATTTTTGTTTTCCTGTAGCCCCTAATGAGGTCGATTGATAATCTGAACGATCTGAAGAGCCAGAAGGTGGTATAGACGATGACGAAGATAGAGACGAGCTCGGGTTTGTACATTGAAAGAAAAACAGGAAGAAGAATCGCCGTCCAAGTAAGTAAGCCGGGGAGAATTTCCAGGAGACGCCAGTATTTATGAGTCTTGATGAGTTGCATGTGGACTATTGAATGTTGGTGAGGTCGATTTCCGGATATTTTTTGAGCTCTTCGATGAAGATGTTTTTGATGGCGGCGAGTCGTTCGTCGTTTGGGGCTTCGAGACGTGCTGTGAGATTAGGGCTTGTGTTAGAGCATCTGATAGCTCCCCATGAGCTCGTGTCGAAGTTTACACGTACACCATCGAGCGTGATGCATGAGTAGAGCGGTGTGAAATGATCGGTGATTTTCTGAACGATTTCGAATTTTTTATCGTCGGGGCAGTGGAGTTTGAACTCGGGAGTCGTAGACATTTTTGGAAGTTCGTCGAAGTATTGCGAGACGGGTTTGTCTGATTGCGAGAAGATAGAAATAAGTCTGAGCGCCGCGACAAAAGCGTCGTCGAATCCATAATAATTTTCCGCGAAAAAGAAGTGGCCGGAGATTTCTCCACCAAGTGGCGCCTGAAGTTCTTTCATTTTTGACTCGATAAATGAGTGTCCGGTTTTGCTCATAACCGGGACGCCTTTTGCCTCTCTGATGCCGCTAATGAGCAGCTGTGAGACTTTTACGTCGAAGACGATTTGTGAGTCGGGCATTCGTTTGAGGAGGTCTTTCGCGAGAAGAAGGAGGAGATAATCGGCTGAATGGTGACGTCCTTTTTCATCAACAATTCCCGTACGATCACCGTCCCCGTCGAATGCTATACCGAGATCTGATTTAGTTTCAATTACTTTTTGCGCGAGGTCTTTCATGTTTTTTGCCTCCTCGGGATTGGCTTCGTGATTGGGATAATTGCCGTCGAGGTCACAGAAGAGCTCAATTACTTCACATCCAAATTTTCTGAAAAGCTCGGGGGCAAAGGCTCCAGCCGTGGCATTTCCAGCATCGATGACGATTTTGAGTGGGCGATGTAGCTCTGCGCGGTGGAGGAGATCTTCTATATATTCCGAGGCGATTGGTTTTTCTTCAAGAGCTGTGGATGGCTCGGTGTAGATGTTTTTCTCGCTATAAATCGCCTGAGAGGTTGCGAGAATCTTCTGGAGCTCGTCGCCGCAGACTGAGTGTGCGCCCTTGCCTACGATTTTTATGCCGTTATATTCTTTTGGATTGTGACTTGCGGTAATATTTACACCCGCATCGAATGGTAGCGCGCATGTACCCCAATACATCATAGGGGATGTAGCGAGTCCGATATTCGTGACTTCACAGCCTGCTTCTTGGAGGCCATGAATAAAAGCTTTCTGTAGCGATTCTCCAGTGAGGCGGTTATCTCTTCCTACGAGTACTTTCCCCCCAAAATTTTCGAGGATATATTTTCCCGTGGCTATTCCGATAATATAGGAGGACAGGGGAGTGAGGTCGGGCGTGGTTCCATCTTCCGTAATGGCTATCCCGCGGATGTCATAGGCGCGAAAGATGTATGGTTTGATAGGGGAGGTGGACATGTTATGTTGGCTTGATGTTAATTTTGTGAATTTTGCGCCCCTATCCTTGTAGCACGATTGACGGGTAGTTGCAACATATTTTATTTATTTTTTGGCTTAAGTAAGCCATTTTTGGTGGATTATTTCAACACAATTATCTTGGAAATTCAAGTGAGGATGGTCGATTTTTTGGCTTATTTTTGCTATGATTGCCCTACAAAACGGTTAAGGAATTAGTCCTGCACAACGATCGGCCTCATGGACGATCAGGATTTAATTCTCCCGTTTGTTTTTATTTATTCATCCCATAAGCCCATGACCGATACAGACCTTTTATCTCGTTTTGAATATTTTGGCAAAAAAGCTCTTGAATATCGTAATAAAGTTATAGGGTTATTGCCTGAGGTTTCTAGGCGGAAATTGTATGAGAAACGCGGATGTTTCAGTGTCTATGAGTATGCGAAAAAAGTGGCAGGACTGAGCGAGGAACAGGTGTCTCGAGCCCTTAATGTTTTTAAAAATTTTATCGATAAGCCGGCGTTGAAGAAGTTGTTAGAAGAAGGCACGGTAAGTGTAAATAAACTTTCTAGGGTTGCATCGATAGCTACGGTTGAGAATCAAGAAATGTTGGCGGAAAAAATACAAATCATGTCACAATCAGCGATTGAAACATTCGTAAGAGATATACGTCAAGGTGCGAGTGAAGCTGGAATTGTGCGCACGCACAAGCCAGAAAGTAATGTATTATTTTTGCAAGAGCTCCATCTTGATGAGGATGTGAGGGGAAGATTAGTGGAACTTGAGAGGAAGGGAATAGATATTAATCAACTGCTGAGAGAGGCCATGGATCGAAGAGAAAAGGAAATAGCCGATGCAAAAGAACACATCGCGGAATCACTTCCGGAACAAGCTTCGAGATACATTCCCGCAAGAGTGAGGAAAATTCTCAAGAAAGAGTATGGACAAAAATGTGCTAAAAGTGGCTGTCATAAGCCATCGCAAAATATACATCATATGAGAAGGTGGGCGTTGGATGAATCGCACGATCCGAACTTCATGGCGCCACTTTGTCGGGAGCATCATCAAATCGCACATGCGATAGACGTGAGAGTGCAGGAGATGAGACGGAGATAAATTATTTTCGGGAGAGGATGGTATAGCAGGCGGCAGGTACGAGGTCTTGCCATTCTTTGCCTGATTTTATTTTTTCGCGGATAACAGTGGAGGAGATGGGAAGTCGGAGGTCGAGCGTGATGACGGGGTGTTTGTTTTGTGCTTCGTAGAGAGATTTTGTTATGGGTGATGCGGTATATACATTTCCGTATGGCGGGAGAGTTTCATCGGCATAATCGCACCATCGCGCGTCGTCGTGGATGTCGTTGAGGGGGAGAATGGTGAATTTTCCCTTGAGAGAGGATTCGATGATTTTTTTGCGGAGCTCGAATGTGTATGGGTTAATTTCCGTACCACTGTACTGCGCACTACCAATGGCGATGATGACAGAATTTTCATGAGAAAGGATTTGTCGTACGGCATCAAGATGACCAAGATGAAATGGCTGGAAGCGACCTATATAGAGTGCCGGGAGTGACATAATCGAGCGGCTATTGTCTCGTAATTTTTAGTGTCGGGATTGGGCTGGTTTTGTGCCTGTTGTCTTCGATGCGTCGGAATGTTTTGTTGAGGAGCGCTGGATTTAAACCCTTCTCCAAGAGCTTATCAAAGCCAAGTTCGTGCTGTTTGAGAATTGGATCCAGTTCAGCGTATGTAGCTCCAAGCTCTGCCTCATCCGTCTGATTAATGGCGAGTTCGGCGGATGGTTTTTTCAAAATTAATTCATCGGGAAGACCTACATATTTCGAAAGGGAGTAGACATCTTCCTTGTAAAGCTCGGCGATGACCTCGATGTCGGCGGCAAAGTCACCGAATTTTGTTCCGTATCCGAGGAGCATCTCGCTTTTGTTGGTTGTTCCAAGTACGAGCGCGCCGTGCGTGTTTGCAAAATGATAGAGGAGCATCATTCGGACGCGTGGCTTGATGTTCATGTTCGAGAGGGCATTGCCCTTCCATGGAAGCGTATTGAAATCCATGAGGAATTTATTTACCTGAATGGTGTGATTCTTCACCTCGAGGAAGTTGCACAGTGTGCGGGCATGATAGACACTTTGCTCACTGGTAACTCCTTTTTCCGGCATCATGAGGGCAGTTACGTTGCTCGCACCGAGAGCATCTACGGCGATTTTCAGGGTGAGGGCGGAGTCGATACCACCAGAGACGCCGATAACGGCTTTGCTATAACTGTTTTTTTTGAAAAATTCCTGAAGACCACTGACGAGTTCTTCGTACATTTGTGCGATTTGCGTCTGGTCCATAGGGAGAAGCGATATATTGTCCATTGGTCGTATCCTACTGGTTATTCATATTTTTTCAAGGCGCGCTTGATGTCTAGGTCTTGTGCTTTTTTCTTTAAGTCGTCTCGTCTATCATGCATTTTTTTACCTCGACATATGCCAATGAGCACTTTGATGAGGTTTTTCTTTCCATAAATTTCGAGAGGAATGAGAGTGATGCCTTTTTCTTCTTGTTGCTGCTCCAGCTTCAAAAGCTGTACTTTATGTAGAAGAAGCTTGCGAACACGGGTTGTTTCGAGGGGGTTATTGTCGTAGGGGAACCTGGAGACGTTGGCATTTCTGAGCCAGGCGGCGTGATCACCAATATCGATATAGCTTCCTTTTAGGTTCACATGTCCCGCTTTTACCGACTTAACCTCTCCCCCCGTAAGTTGAATTCCAGCTTCAATTTTGTCGAGAATCTCGTAAAAAGCGAAGGCTTTCTTGTTTTTGTTGTAGCTGACGGTGATATCGGTCGACATGGCTGCAGTGTAGCGTTTCGTGTCCGTGGCGGCAACTTCAAGTACGTCTAGACACTCTTCTTTTTTCGTGTATTTTTGGCTTGTATTTTGTTTGGCGCCATCATATAATCATGCCTTAATTTAGCTTTTTGTCTATATGTCAGGAAACACACCACGGACTCCGAGCGATACAGCACTTTCTATCCCCGATACATCTGAGTTAGGTTTTGATGTTGTAAAAGAAGGGGGTCGACTCCCGGCGCCTACATATATTCCGGGAAATGCTATTCAGGCGCCGAGAGCTGTTGATATCGACTCTGATGAACCGGTACATCCTACGCTCATTCCTCCTCCACGAGATAGAAGTGGTAGCTCTTCTCAGTTTGATCAAGCGGTTGGTCTCAATCAACTTGAGGCTGCTCGGCAAGTTTCTGTTGCTTTGGATGTTGATACTACTGATACTGATCCTTCGTTTGATGCTCAGGTTTTTGAAAGGGAGCCGCTTTCTATGCGCAGTGCTTCTTGTGCTGCTTTTTCTACTATGCTGGATGATGCCACTATCAAGCAGATTATTTTGCGAGGTACGCAGACATTTAGAAAAGTCTTTACCTCTTCGAAGGGTTCCGTGTGGATGTATTCTTGTTCCGGTGAAAGATCTCCGGTGCCTACTTCAGAGATTTATGGAGAAATTCGGGCAGCGTCTACCGCGCAGGGTCTTCCTGATCCGTCGGTAATGTTTATGCACTATGGAAAACAACAGGATGTTTCTTCTATTTTGGATATGTTTGAAAAGGAGGCTGGTAGTGGTTTTCCACTTCTGACGAAAAAATTGGTATATGTTGGTGATGAAGCTTTTAAATCCGCTGTTGAGCATCCACGTGTGAGAGTTTATGTTGGCGTTGACGTTGAGGCTCAGCCTAAATCTTGGCTAGGGAAGCGTTTTTATGGAATGAATCTTCAGCCGGCCATCAATAGCATTCGTGCCGGTGGAGCAGAGAAGCAATATGGACGAGAAGGTGAAGAAAAGCAGATTCGAGATTGGGTTGATAGTACGTTGCGTACCGGAAGATATAGTAGCTTGACGATTCATGGTGATCCGATGATGGGAAAGACGAGAATGGCCGCCGAAATTGTTCGATATGTGCAGCAAAAATATCCTGATACTACTTTGGTTTTTGCACCTGCGATGGATACGCATAAATCAGATCCATTTCATTATGCGAAGGCGTTTACCAAGAGGCTTGTGGAGGGCTTTTCTTCACGGTCTGATATTGCCAATACGATGGTGTATAAACAGCTTTCTGCCTTTGCTGGGTCCTCAAGCGAACTTTCTACATTACTAGTTTCATTTTTTCAACTTTTGCCATCTTCTTCCGCGAAACTTTTACTGATTCCGGATGATATGCAGTGGCCTGATACCGAGTCGAATGCTTTTTTGACAAAGATTTTTGCGCAGCATGCTACGTTTG
>CAYHGS010000003.1:52646-72695 GCA_964356305.1 uncultured Candidatus Peribacteria bacterium | reverse complement strand
AGGGTAAGCAGGGTCGATTCCGTCAGAACCTTCTCGGTAAACGTGTCGACTACTCCGGTCGTTCCGTTATCGTCGTCGGTCCAAAACTCAAACTCCACCAGTGCGGTCTTCCAAAACTTATGGCCCTCGAACTTTTCCGACCATTCGTTATTGGAAAACTTATCCGAGATGGATATGCTCACAATATCAAGAATGCTGAAAAACTTATTCAATCAGGCAAAAAAGAGGTTTGGGATATTCTCGAAGAAGTGACGAGCAATCGTTACGTTCTCCTCAATCGTGCCCCTACGCTTCACCGTCTCGGTATCCAAGCCTTCCAGCCGGTTCTCGTCGAAGGAAAAGCTATCCAGATCCACCCACTCGTATGCGCCGCGTTCAACGCCGACTTCGATGGTGATCAAATGGCCGTACACGTTCCCCTTTCCGGACAGGCTCAGCTAGAAGCAAAAGAACTCATGCTTTCTGCGCGAAATCTCCTGAAGCCATCTGCTGGTCATCCTATTATCGCCCCTACGCAGGATATGGTTCTTGGTTGTTACTATTTGACCAAGATGACAAAAGGAAAGCTTGGTGAAGGTATGTCATTCTCCAGCACAGAAGAAGCCGTTCTCGCCTACAATCAAGGAGTTGTACATATCCAGGCTCCGATCAAGGCACGTCTCTCCGAGGTTCTCGGAGGAAAAACCGTTGATACCACTGTCGGACGATTGATCTTCAACGCATTCATTCCAAAGCAACTTGGTTACATCAACGAAACGATCGACAAGAAACGTCTTGAAAACATCGTTGCTGAAACATTTGAACAGTGCGGTACGGAAATCACCGCTATTACTGCTGACTCACTCAAGAGAATCGGATTTGAGTTTGCTACTCGTTCTGGCCTCTCCATCGGCGCTGCCGATATGATTGTTCCTGGCGAAAAAGGAGGCGTAGTCGACAAATCCAGTGAGGTCGTTCACCAAATTAATCTCCAGTACGCACAAGGTCTTATTACCGACGAAGAGCGATATCTCCACACCATCAAAGTCTGGGGTCAGACCAAGTCAGAAATCGCGAGCTTAATGATCAAGTCATTCGACGACGAAAATCACCTTCATTACATGATCAACTCAGGTGCTCGTGGAAACTGGGGTCAGGTCACGCAGCTCTGCGGTATGAAGGGACTCGTTGCCAATCCGGCCGGTAAGACGATCGAGTTGCCAATTAAATCAAATTTGAAAGAAGGATTTACTATTCTTGAATACTTTATCGCGACACACGGAGGACGAAAGGGTAAATCCGATACAGCTCTTAAGACGGCTGAGGCAGGCTATCTCACACGTCGTCTCGTTGATGCTGTTCAGGATGTAGTCATTCGTGAGTATGATTGTGGATCAACGATGATTCATCAGGTTACTCGTGAGGAATCCGTAGCCATCGGTGAAGAATTTGAGAATCGAATTTACGGACGTGTACTTATGCAGCCGGTTGTTTCTCCAAAAACTGGAGAAGTCATTATCGAAAGCGATGTAGAAATCGACAACGCCGTCATCAAGAAAATCAGAAAAGAAAATATTGAAGCTGTCGGTGTCCGCTCGGTTCTCACGTGTCTCACAGAAGGTGGTATCTGCGTAAAATGTTACGGTAAAGATCTCGGTACCAATCAAACCGTAGAGGTCGGAACCGCCGTAGGAATTATCGCCGCGCAGTCCATCGGTGAACCGGGAACACAGCTCACGATGCGTACCTTCCATATGGGTGGTGTCGCTGAAGGAAAAGATATTACTCAAGGCCTTACTCGTGTTGAAGAACTCTTCGAAGCTCGAACACCGAAATCTCCTGCAATATTCGCAGAATTCGACGGAAAGATTACGATCGATCAAAAAGGTCAACTCTTTGAAATATTACTTAGCAACGACAAGCCTGTTGAGCAGAACTATCTCGTACCATCAGAGATGCAAATCTCAGTCAAGGTAGGACAGCGAATCAAGGAGGGTGAAGTTATGGCTCAAAATCCAGACAATCGAGCTACGATTAAATCTGACACAGCCGGTACTATCATCGCCGTTGATGATGAGAAGGTAAGCGTCATGACAGAAGGTAGTATTGAAAAACTCTACAAGATTCCATCAGGAAAAACACTCAAGGTAAAGAACGGTCAAATGGTATTGAAGGGTTCTGCAATGACAGCCGGTCACTACAATCTACGTGAACTTATGCGTCTTACGGATATCTATACCGTCTCACGTTATATCATGACGGAGGTTCAGAACATCTACGCATCACAGGGTCAAACGATTAATGATAAGCATATCGAAATTATCGCACGACAGATGTTATCCAAAGTTCGTATTATCGAATCAGGAGAAACAGCATTCCTTCCTGGTGAAATCGCCGATATTATCTCTTACGGAAATAGAAACTCCGAGACGACATCCACAGGAAAGAAAGCAGCACGTGCTGAGCGTCTTCTCCTCGGTCTCACACGTATCTCCCTCTGTACCGACAGCTGGCTCTCTGCCGCATCGTTCCAGGAGACGATCCGTGTTCTCGTTGAGGCTTCTACCACGAAGCGTGTTGATAAGCTCGAAGGCCTCAAGGAAAACGTTATCATCGGTAAACTCATCCCAGCCGGCGCCACCTACCGCAAGCGTCATGATGACCTCGTTCAGTACATGAACGGCCGTATGAACGACGAAATAACCAAAGGCCTCCGCAAAGCCCCAGCCGATCCAGTCGAACGCGCTGAATATCTCGCAGAATTCGAGAGAAGTTCGGATCTCTGTCCGATTGTGTAATTTTCTCTTCGAGAAAATTTGGAGCGCCCTAAGCGCGAATCCCGTTCCCGATTTCAAATCTCAAACCACCCCACCCGGGGTGGTTTTTTGTTATCAAAGAAACATCGGCGTATACTCTTGTCACATAACAACCTCTTCTTATGAAAAAACTCGCTATCACCTGCTGCGCCCTATTGCTTTCAACTTCCGTAGCTTCGGCGAACTTTTCCGACATTCACAATTCCAATCAATTTGCTGATGCTATTAATTATGTAAAAACAGCGGGATATGTGAACGGCTATCCTGATGGAAGCTACAAACCAGAGAACCAGATCAATCGTGCGGAATTTACAAAAATGATTGTAAACATCTTTCAAGGAGAAGCATTCGGAAAAGAAGAATGCAATGAAACCGTTTTTTCAGATGTTGAAGCATCGGCATGGTATGGACCATATGCGTGCTTTGCGAAAAAACACTCCATCATACAAGGATACTCCGATGGCACATTCAAGCCAGATGCAAAAATAAATTTCGCCGAAGCGGCAAAGATCATCATCAACTCCCATGAACCAGATCGCGCAAAAGAACGTAAAAACACGGAATCCCCAGTATGGTACGAATTATACACAAACATTATTTGGAGTAGCATGGCAGTGCCTTCAAGTATTACATGGCCAGATAAGATCATTACTCGCGGAGAAATGGCCTATATAATCTGGAAGTACGAAGGGCTCGGCATACCATACGACGAACAACTCAGAACAGTTCAAGACAATGTCGCGATAATTCTCGGAACCAGCACATTAAAATCAAAAATAGATACCGTCGATGAATTCATAGAAGGTGGATTTAAGAATGGATTTGAAGGCGGAAACAATCACTACATCTCAATAAAGTCAGTCACGTGCTTCAGCGGTTCGTGCGGATTTGAAGGTGGTGGAAAATGGGGAATTACGGCAAATGCAAAGGATAGCGAAAATTTCTTCGCCTATGCAGGAAAAAATGTCGATATGATTATAAAAGCTGACTCAGCATGTCCTTTCGCCACAAAAGAATGCCATGACATAAAAAATGTTTCCATGGTCATCAAAGACAGCGCATCGAAATATGTCACGTACGAGCCAAAAGCGGTGCAATTCAAATGGGGAGATACTCCCGCTGACGTAAAACCCATAAACACAACGTTGCCAATCTACGTATATTTCAACCCTGGAATGAATAACTCGCTCAATGACATGATGGATTACTATCTAAACATCCCTGACCAAGGAGCATGGTATGGACCATTCAAGGGAAGATTAATGGGAGAGATGCAGTAAATAAATCGAGTAGAGCATATCGTAATTCAAAAAACCACCCCGCCCGGGGTGGTTTTTTGTTGTCAGAAAAAATGCAGGAAAAATTCAAACTTTGTTCAGGAATTTGTTAGAAGTGAATGGTACAGTGAAGGATATCCTAACCGTTATAACCCATGAATGATGAAGAATATAGGGACATAAAAGCATTTAATGATTGGAATGAAGAAAAGAAAAAACTCCACTTATCCGCAAGCAGAGAGCCAAGATTTCACGAACGAGAGATTTGGTGGTGCTCCATTGGTAAAAATCTAGGAGGTGAACAGGACGGGAAAAATACATACTTTGAACGACCGGTTCTTATTGTAAAAAAGTTCAATGACGATATCGCCTGGATCCTACCAATAAGCTCAAAAATAAAATCAGGAAAATATTACCACATTATGGAAATTAACAAGAAAACACGAAGCATACTACTTTCTCAATTACGACTTATAAGTGCAAGCCGATTTCGTCGAATTATGAGCAAAATATCACCTCACCAATTCTCTATAATTCGGGAAAAGATCAGAAAATTGATTTAAAAAAACGGAGCCCCTTTCGGAGCTCCTCATTGGGCCTAGTGGCCATTTGAGACAACTATACTCGAATATTGAGGTTTAATCAATAAAAACAGAACAAAGCTAATCTCAGTCCTTCATCTCCCACAAACCTCCATCCCCACCCCCAAAGCCAAAAATTCATTTGCAATAAGCCTGAATATAAGCTAAATTACCCCCGCTAATAATTAACGAATCGCATAATGCCTACCGTAAACCAACTGATCCGCAAGCCTCGAAAATCTCCAAAGAATAAGTCGAAATCGACGGCATTGCTGTCAGGTTGGAACTCCATTAAAAACGGACCAATCAGCCTAAATGCACCATTTAAACGTGGCGTATGTCTTCAGGTCAAAACCATGACACCGAAGAAGCCGAACTCCGCTCTCCGAAAGGTAGCCAAGGTTCGTCTTACGAACGGTGTTGAAGTTATCGCCTACATTCCTGGCGAGGGCCACAACCTTCAGGAGCACTCAGTTGTTATGATTCGTGGTGGTCGTGTTCCGGATTTGCCGGGTGTACGTTACCACATCGTTCGTGGCGTACTCGATCTTCAGGGTATCGACAAGCGACGTCAGGGTCGTTCAAGGTACGGCACCAAGAAGCCAAAAGCAAAGGCTGTAGCAAAGTAATACATCAACGAATAAACACACTAATCTCTCTTTAACTCTCAACCATGGCACAGAAACATATCGCCTACATCCCGGAAGGCTCAACACCAACTCAAGAAAAATTTATCAACTACTTGATGGAGCAAGGCAAGAAATCAATTGCACGACACATCTTCCAGGAGATGCTTGAGATTATTGAGGCAAAAGGAAACAAGAAACCACTCGAACTCTTCGAGAAGGCACTCGCAAACATCAAACCAAATATGGAGGTTCGACCTCGACGTATTGGTGGAGCGGTATATCAAATCCCGGTTGAAGTGAAGCCTCAGCGTCAGATTGCTCTTTCCTTCCGATGGTTGATCGGTGGAGCACGATCAGGAAAGGGACAGAAGATGGCTGTTAAACTTGCACGTGAAATCATGGATGCTGCTAACGAAACTGGCACAGCAATCAAGAAGCGCGATGAGACGCACCGAATGGCTCAGGCCAACAAGGCATTCGCCCACTTGGCAAAGTACCAGGGCGTCTAAACCTAGCAACATGAGGCGGCCCTGGGAATCAAATCCCGCGGCCGCCTTTTTTTATACTACTTATATTATATCCCCTCTTTTACTCCCCATAATCCCCTAATCCCATGGCAGAAGAATCCCGCACCGTACCCCTTGAACGCCTCCGAAACTTCGGAATTATCGCGCATATTGATGCCGGTAAAACTACAACCACGGAACGTGTACTTTTTTACACTGGTAAAAACTACAAGATCGGTGAGGTTCACGATGGTGCTGCAACGATGGACTGGATGGCACAGGAGCAAGAGCGTGGCATTACGATTACGGCAGCCGCAACGACATGTTTCTGGTCTCCTAGCCAGCACAACGGTCATGGCTCACCAGAAGATCTTCACCGTTTCAACATCATCGATACTCCGGGCCACGTAGACTTCACGGTTGAGGTTGAGCGTTCCCTCCGTGTTCTCGATGGTGGATGCGTCGTTTTCGACGGATCACAGGGCGTAGAGCCTCAGTCAGAAACAGTGTGGAGACAGGCAGACAAGTATGCTGTTCCACGTATCGCCTTCATCAACAAGATGGACAAGATCGGTGGCGACTTCTTCATGTCCCTTGAATCAATTCATACACGTCTTAATCCGGATGCTTTTGCCATTCAACTCCCGATTGGCGCAGAAAACTTCTTCAACGGAGTTGTCGACCTCATCGAACGAAAAGCCTACATGTTCGAAGGAAAACACGGTGAAGTTTTGAAGGAGGTTCCGATTCCGGAAGACATGAAGGATCAGGTCGAAGATTATCGACACAAAGTGGTAGAAAAAGCAGCTGAGTTCGAGGACGAGCTTATGAACAAGTACATCGAAGGAACAGAACTTACCGTTGCAGAAATCAAACGTGGTATCCGTAAGGGTACAATTCTTGGAAAAATCTACCCGGTTCTTTGCGGTAGCTCACTCCAGGACAAGGGTGTTCAGCTCATGCTTGATGCCGTCGTCGAATATCTTCCTTCTCCTAAGGACGTCCCACCACTCAAGGGAACAGATCCGGATACCGGCGAAGAAATGACACGAAAACCGGATGACTCAGAACCATTCACGGGACTTGTATTCAAAATTGCTACTGACCCATTCGTAGGTAAAATCGCCTTCTTCCGTGTGTACGCCGGCGTACTCACCGCAGGAAGCTATGTATTAAATGCATCCACAGGAGAAAAAGAACGTATCTCACGTTTGATCCGTATGCACGCGAATGACCGAGAAGAAATCAAGGCCGTTCACGCTGGAGATATCGCCGCAACAGTCGGTCTCAAGGGCACCGTTACCGGACACACGATTTGTGACCCAGAGAAGCCAATTCTCCTCGAGTCTATTCACTTCCCTGAACCGGTTATTCAGATCGCTATCGAACCAAAGACAAAGGCAGATCAGGAAAAGATGGGTATCGCTCTCATGAAACTTGCTGAAGAAGATCCAACATTCCGTGTTTCATCCAACGAAGAAACTGGCCAGACACTTATCGCCGGTATGGGTGAACTTCACCTGGATATCATCGTCGATCGTATGCGACGTGAATTCAAGGTTGAGGCAAACGTAGGTAAACCTCAGGTTGCTTACAGAGAGACGATTACGATTCCAAAGAAGATGGAAGAAAAATATATCAAGCAAACGGGTGGTAAGGGTCAGTACGGTCACGTTGTTATGGAGTTCGAGCCAAATCCTGGAAAAGGATTCGAGTTCGTCGACAAGGTGGTAGGTGGACGTATTCCACGAGAATATATCCCAGCTGTTCAGAAGGGTATCGTCGAGGCACTTACTCGTGGTATTCAGGCCGGCTACCCAATCGTGGATATCAAGGCTACACTTATCGATGGTTCCTACCATGATGTTGACTCATCAGAAATGGCATTTAAGATCGCTGCTTCTATCTGTTTCCGTAATGCTGCAACCGCCGCTCAGCCTATCATTCTCGAACCGATCATGAAGGTAGAAGTTACCTCTCCGGAACAATACTTCGGTGATGTTATGGGTGACCTCTCTTCACGACGTGGCCAGATTACCGAATCATCCGATCGTGGTCTCGCCAAGATTATTCACGCTTTCGTCCCACTTTCACAAATGTTCGGTTACGCTACCGACCTCCGTTCCAACACGCAGGGTCGTGCATCCTACGCTATGGAGTTCGATCACTACGAAAAGTGTCCTAACGCCGTCACAGAGAAAGTTATCGCCGAAAGAGCAAAGGGCTAAACATTCATTACAAAATCACCAGTAGCATCATCATGCCAAAACAAGAGACACCAGGAACAAAGCATGATGATGCTACGGTTAAATTAACACTCGATCTTATTGAAGATGCCGCAGAAATCGGCATCAAAAGAATCTTCTCCGAACATGTTGTGCAATTAGTCGACAAAAATCGATACACCATATTCGCACTGCTTGCCCTGATCCTTTCAGCAGAAATGTGCGGATCGGGAGTAAATCACGTAAAGGCAGCTGTAGAAAAAGTAAACGCATTTGATTCAGGATATGATTCCGGAAAAGCAAGAGCGCTCAATGACGTAAAAGCATGTCTCGCAACAAATATACCTGCCGACCCGACAACGTGCATCGCCACTATTAAAAATACACCTGATCCAGAGCAAGACTTTCTAAATAGACTCAAGGAAATGCTCAGACAATAAGAAGTAATAAAAAACTACAAAAGCAGGATCCTCAAAAGTCCTATTTTTTTGTTTGCAGAAAACAAAATAGAAGTTAGAATACAATAAAAAATTAGTACAATATATCAAAAGATAATCATGAATACACCAAATCCACAGACGACACCGGAGATCCTTCCAGAAACAGAACAGATAATATTATTTGATAAACTATGGAGAGTAATCACTGAAAGCCCAAAAATACATGGTGCTAATTTTAACAGACTCAATCATACTCTCTATTTTGAAGTAGATGATCCTGAGCACCATCCAAACAATCCAACGGGAAAATTCCAAATAGAATTAGCTATTTCTCAAAATGCACAAGGACGTCAAAGAAAAATAGCACTCCGTTCTGCGTCATATAGACACTGGGTTGATACAATGCGAAAGGGAAATATTCATTTTACAGTCCCACTTAATCCTGACTCATCTGCCCAGAAAACACTTGAAGCCATCGCAAAAGATTCAAACGGAGGACCAGCATTAAGTTATGTAGCGGAAAAACAAGGCCTGGAGGCAAATATGATTATGTTAGATATGGAAGGTAACTTCTTAAATGTAAGAACTAATGAGCATAATAGGCAGACAAACTTTGGATCATATCAAGGTGATTTCGATGAAAGATGGTATCATGAATTGCTACGACTGGTTCATTTAAGAACAGACTATCGCGGGGCAAAAGGCATCGCAACGAGTCATGGAAATTTCTTCAAGCTCAATCCTCGATCTGCCGATGAGCTACAGACACGGATCGTTCTAGCCGCAGACCATATTATCAGATCTCTTCTTGCAGGAGCAACAACACTAGAAAATGACGCGCTAGCAGAAGCTGTTTCTCAAAAACTTCAAGCATTTCAGACAGGTGTCCGTGGTCAAATCAGCCAAGTCGACACAAGCTTTGTCCCCGTTCCAAGTATTTCCTGGCAAGGAATAGAAAAAGAGAATGCAAAGTTGAGAAAAATGGGAGTGCCAATATAGTAATTCCAACCACAAAAAAAGCCTTAAGTTCCAAATAGCACGTTTAGCATCAGACAAGAGATTAAAGTAGAACATATAACATTGCTGAATATAGATTCCTACACATCAGGTTATCCCGATATGTAATCTGTCTGTTACTTCTCCTTGAATACCAAGCCCATTCAAAGCGAGTTAGCAGTGGCGACATATGTTTGGGAACATATATGACCAGGCTTACTTATGCGATCTGAAGCTTAAGGCACAGCCGGCAAGAAAAACTATTTATTACCGCTTGCGCCTCAAGATTCGTTCTGTATTTCAATGTACATATATATTGTACCAGATATTAGAATAAAAGCAAGTAATTTTAAACAAAATAATCAACAAAGCTGAGATAAAGCTGCACTGCGCACTGCTTCTTTTACTTGCGCTCGTATAAAAATACTGGAATACTAAAAAACTAGAAAAGAAGATTATAACGAATCAATCTAAGATATACAAAAAACCCAGTTTTTCCAGTAACCAAATAATGGCTTATATAAGCCGTCATAAAAAGAGACTCTGTTGACTTTACCAAAAATTCTGATCTATTCAGAAATTTCGGCGCCGAAATTTTCAGCTTCAAAAATGCCTATTTTTCAAATATAAGATGATTAGAAACTTCAAGTAGAATAATGTAAAGGGATGGATTTTTGAAATACCAGGGTCTTTTCGGAAGATATATCCTGTAATATCTAAAGAATAATAAATCAACCACACTCAACGACTACGCTCAATTGACGACAGATACTGCACCCTGCTACTGTAATAATACAGTAGAAATTTCACACAAATCCATGAATACCATTCACGTCAGCGCATCATCACTCCTTCTCGCGATTAACCTTACCCCACGGTGAGTCCGCGCGTGATGCTGTAATATCCCAACACTTCATCAACCGCGAGCTCACCGCTCGCGGTTTTTTTGTTACGCACATTTCTTTATATATATTTTCTCAACTCACATGAACACATACTTCTCCACTCGCGGACAAACTTGCCCCAACAATCACTGCCATTTATATCAAAAAGAATGCGCCAATAACGTCATCATACATTCAACTCAAACAAGACGTTTCCAGTGTCAATCCTGCAAGAAAACCTGGAGCAACCGCACAAACACGCCATATTATCGCCTCCGAGGAGATGATGAACAATTTGCAACCTTCGAGAAACTCTATGAACAAGGCACAAGCATTCGGGAAATAGCTCACATCATCGACACCAGTACTTCAACTATTCAGCGCTGGAAAAAACGATTCTCTTATTAAATCATTAACCCAACCCATAAATGAACAAACCAATAACGCTCAATGCGCAGGAAGTAGCCGACATGCTCAAGCCGGAAGAAACAAGCGCATGGTTCAGCGCAACAATAAATGGAGAAAGATTACCCCATGAGGACATGAAAGTTCTATCAACTCACGGAATAGAGTTTTCACTTATGGACGAAACGAATCGGGCCGTCCTGACGGTGATTGACGATGGCGCAATGTATGACCACATGGTCAGGATAATCGCCGAGACAATACGGCCATTGCGAGAAGGGGTCGGAGGACCTTGTCCTGAGCCGCCGGAACGAGATATGCTTTTTGAAAAAGGCCCTCTACTCATAATGTGCATGCTCTACAACCATCTGGTTGGTCGAACTCTGGCAGCATAAACAGCTTCAAATCCTTAAAAAAAGCTACAGAAAGCCATTTGCAAAAATAGGAAAATGCTGTATAGTGCGGCCTTATTCATAGCGCCCCACACAATGAATCTTCACCCCGCAGACCAATACCAAGACGTCGATGAACCGACAAACACACATAACAAAGGAAGGCAGATCAATCAGCAGCAACCTCAAGTACCACAAAACTTATATGACGAGGCGAATAGCCTGGCCACATGGCTACAAAATGCACCACGCGCCGACAGGGGTATGCCTCCATATTTTACAATAGCTCAGGACGATCTACATCCGGAAGAGCTCAAACTCTTGCTTCGTGCTCTCATGGCCAACGTGTATCTCATAGCACACGCGCATATAGCAACATATGAAACCATCGACGGAGCCACCAAGACCGTGCTTGTTCGAGATGCAGATACAGAATATTGGAGAAACCCTATGTCTAGAATACAGCTCGGAGCCATCACCACCATTCGCATCGAAAATCTTCCTCGGTTCACGCTCACATTAGTAAATAAAATAAAGGAAGATACCGCGCGCAAAACAACTCGCTCTGAATAAAACCGAATTCTGCGATTCTCTTGCATCAAAAAACAAATAACAGAATAATAAAATTAATTCACATTAAAGTCTCCATGAACACACCCAACCAATCCGACTCCGTTATATACTACGAACAAACCAGCCGATTAAAAACGCCAGGCATGGCACAGCCGAATATAGTAATAATCAATGGACTCTTTCGTCCGGAAATACAGGATGGAATAGAGTTATCGTCAACATCCAATAGCGTTGTATACCGTCGAACCATGGTGGACGAAGGGGAGCTTCGAGAGGCGCTCAGCGGCAAAAAAGAATTCGATCAGGGGTCAAGTATAACGAAATACAGCAAAATTGGCGAAATTCAGATCAACAAGGATACTCCAAAAAACATACAAGATCTCACTGCCGCAAGAATAATGGAACTCATGGGAATGCTTAAAAATGGAGACGTAAACAAGAAGGAGGCAATCGCCGCAATAAGCTATATATTTGATAATGCCGCCCGAATAGTAACAGCTCAAAATCTCTCAGCTTCAAATAAAGCCCCTCAAGCTGTCCCAGAAAGATGATGCGATTTCCCCTTGCACCAAAGCCCAAACTTCGATACTATTCCTGCGCTTTGCAGCAATATTTCGTTAATTTTGCCTTAAAAGTAACTATAAAAAAACCTTAACCCCTAATCTCATGGCAGAAAAGTTCATTCGTAATAAGTCTCACGTCAACGTGGGTACTATCGGACACGTCGATCATGGAAAGACGACACTCACCGCAGCAATTACTTTCTATTGTGCTACAAAAGGCATGGCCAAAGCTCGAAAGTACGATGATATTGATAATGCCCCAGAAGAGAAGGCACGTGGTATTACGATCGCTACATCACACCAGGAATACGAGACGGAGAAGCGTCATTACGCTCACGTCGATTGTCCGGGACATGCAGATTACGTCAAGAACATGATTACGGGTGCAGCTCAGATGGATGGTGCTATTCTCGTTGTTTCAGCAGCTGATGGACCTATGCCACAGACTCGTGAACATATCCTCCTTGCCAAACAGGTTAACGTTCCATACATCGTTGTATTCATGAACAAGATGGATATGGCCGATCCGGAAATTGCAGAACTTTCAGAGATGGAAGTACGTGATCTTCTTACGAAGTACGGATTCCCTGGAGACAAGACACCTTTCATCAAGGGTTCTGCCCTCAAGGCTCTCGAAAATCCAACAGATCCAGTGGCTACAAAGTGTATTCAGGAACTTCTCGATGCATTGGATAGCTACATCCCAGAGCCAGTTCGTATTCTCGACAAGCCTTTCCTTATGCCTATTGAGGATGTCTTCTCAATCAAAGGACGTGGAACGGTTGCAACAGGTCGTATTGAACAAGGTATCGTCAAAATCAACGATGAAGTTGAAATCATCGGTATCAACGCTACACGAAAAGTTATCGTTACGGGTGTTGAAATGTTCAAGAAGGAACTTGATCAGGGTCAGTGCGGAGATAACGTTGGACTTCTCCTTCGTGGTATCGAACGTGAAGAAATCCTCCGAGGTCAGGTTATGGCCAAGCCAGGATCAATCACTCCACATACCGTCTTCGAGGCAGAGGTTGTTATTCTTACGAAGGAGGAAGGTGGTCGACACACTCCATTCTTCAAGGGATATAAGCCACAGTTCTATATCCGAACTACGGATGTAACTGGTACGCTCGAGCTTCCTGCAGGTGTTGAGATGGTTATGCCAGGTGATAACGTCAATATGGTCGTTACACTTACATCACCTATCGCTCTTGACCAGGGTACACGTTTCGCTATCCGTGAGGGTGGCAAGACGGTTGGAGCCGGAGTCATCGCAAAAATCATTAAGTAATTTTGAGGGGTCCTACATTCTCGGCAACGAGAATTGGGGCTCCCTGTAAGTCACTTATTACCAAGTTCTTTTACATCGTATTAACCTTCTTCCTATGGCTGCTGCACAACAAAAAATTCGTATCAAGATTCTCGCCTTTGATCACAAGATCGCCGACGAGTCAGCCAAGCTCATCATTGAGACAGCAGAAAAAACCGGAGCTCTTGTTGCCGGTCCAATCCCCCTTCCTACGAAGATTGATAAATATACGGTGAACCGATCTACATTCGTCCACAAAAACGCACGTGAACAGTTCGAGATGCGAACACACAAGCGTCTTATTGATATTACGCAGTCCACTCCAAAGACGATTGATGCCTTGAGCAACCTCGGCCTTCCGGCTGGTGTTGATATTGAAATCAAGATGTTGGCATAATACGTCTCATAAAAAAATGAAAGAAGGGTCCTCGTCGATCCTTCTTTTTTTTAGTTCTATTTTTAATACACAAAATATTCCATCATTTTCACAACAAGACAAAGCTCAGAAAGCTATCAAAAAGCATGGAAAAGTTTTAGAATAGACAAGACAAATTGTACCTCAGAAAAACCTCACCCGATTCATGTTTTCTCAAAAAAAGCTCAAAACGCTGAGTTCGCTCCTCCTTACGGCACTTATTTGTACAACAGTGGGCATTCAAACGTTTGTATTTCATGCACCAACGGCAGAAGCAGAAGCGAAAACATGGACCAACGGTATGGCCACCGGACTCTGGAGCGCGCCAGGAAATTGGTCACCAAGCGGCGTACCGACGAGTTCGGATGACGTGACCATAAATATTACGACCGCGAACACCATCGTAACCGCGGAATACACGAATATTGATTTCAACACTCTAACTATAGGAGGAGATGCAACCTACACGAATACCCTTAGGCTTCTCTCGAACATCGGGACCGGTGGAAGTATTACGCTTAATACAAATGGAAAATTCGATCAAGAAAACTTCGTCACTCAAACGATAAGCGGTACACTAACAGTAAATAGTGGCGGTACGGTAGAAAGTTCAGAAAATACAACAACGGAAGCCTATAAAGTCGACATCACCGCAGCGACGATCACAGTAAACAGCGGCGGCAGCGTGAACGTGGATCAGAGAGGATATGCCGGTGGCGCAGGTGGCAGTGATGGATCTGGACCAGGCGCGGGCGTAAATACAAACGTTAATCAAAAAGGTTCAGGTGCCGGTCATGGTGGAAGAGGTGGAGACGATGGAGGCGACGGAAGCGTAACGGACCCGGGTGGATCCGCTTACTGTAGCGCAACGAATCCATCGACACTCGGTTCAGGTGGAGGTGGAGGTGGAAATATACCAGGTGCGGGCGGAGATGGTGGTGGGCTTATACGTCTCACTTCAACGGGAAATATAACAATAGCAGGAACGATAACGGCAAACGGAGGGGCAGGCGGAGAAGATGTCAGTTATGATGGCGGCGGAGGGGCGGGCGGAGGTATCTACATTTATGGAAACACCATTGATGCGCACCTCGCCACCGTAGAAGCAAAAGGTGGCGCATCAGGCAACGGAAACTCCGGAGGTGGAGGTGGAGGTGGATGTATTTATTATTCCTACACGTCAAACGCCTATGCCGATTTCCCAAGTTCGGTAACAGGGGGCACAGGTGTAAATAACGGCTCAGCAGGAACCTACAATACCGCGCAACGAACTCCAAGCATCCAGTTCGACTCCACCAGCTCGAGCGGATCAGAGGCAACCACGCCAAAAACGTTTGGACTCACGCTCTCCGCATCTTCGGCGTCTACAGTAACGGTAAACTACTCACTAGGAGGTACTGCAATCACGGGAACCGATTATACGGAACCAAGTGGAGTGATATCTATTACATCGGGTACAACAGCAACCATCAGTATTCCTATTACCGCAGATAGCACTGATGAATCGGATGAAACTATTATTCTCACAATCTATAGCCCAACAAATGCAACACTTGGAGCGAATACAACACACACATACACCATTCAAGATGACGACAGCCCGCCAACAATTGCATTCTCGGCAGCAACATCAAGCGGCCTAGAGGGAACGAGCAACGCAACCGTTCCTGTCACGCTTACGGCAGCAAGTTCAAATATCATAACGATTAATTATGCAGTAAGTGGAGGAACAGCCACGGGGAGTGGTACCGATTATACCCTCTCAAGTGGTACACTGACATTCCCAGCCGGGTCGACAACGCAATATGTACCAATCACCATTGTGGATGATACTATATTCGATTCAGACGAAACAATTAGTATCACTCTCTCGGGCGCAGTCAGCGCCACTCTCGGCATCCAGGCATCAAACACTTTCACTATTGAAGACAATGATGGATATCCATCGGTTCAATTTTCTCTCACGAACTCCGAAGTAGCCGAAGGTAGCACGGCCAATATTGCCGTAGCACTCTCAAAAGCACCGGCGACAGGACAGAATGTTGTTGTAAATTATACCATATCAGGAGGAACAGCAACGAGCGGACAGCAATACACATATGCCTCACCTGGTACCATCACGCTCACGAGTACCACCCCGGTGAATATATCACCCATCACCATTGCGGATGGCGATACCATACATCAAACACTCGTCATCACTCTTTCAGCTCCGACATACGCTACCTTGGGAGCAAATACCGATCATACACTAACCATCAAGGAGTCGTCCGGAGGAACTCCAACGGTAACGGAAGTAACAGCAAATGGCGCACCAACTCCAGCCACGGTCGCAACCAGTAATCCGGTTTTTGGATGGAGCTTTCAGTCAACGCTTACGGGAGATTCTCAAATCGCATATCGATTCACCTTGGCGAGTTCGGAAGCAAATCTAACAGGAGGAACATATATATGCGATACAGGAGAGGTAACAAGTAACCGAAGTGTTATTAATTACGCAACCGCTTGTAATAGCATATTGTATGCCGGAACATTTTATTGGAGAGTATTAGCAAAAAATGTCAACAATAGCGCAAGTTCCGTTTCTGCCACGCAAACGCTTATTATCAGCAGTGCAATTTCCACACCAACAGCATGTTCCACCTCATCGGTAACTAGCTCGGGCGCCACACTCATCTGGACCGACAACGCATCAAATGAAACGGGTGTTGAAATTGAACAATCATTAAGTACTTTTTCAGGAATGTCGTCTATATCTAATGGCAGTTATCGTCGCATCGCCACAACCGCCGCTAATGCCATATCGTACGACGTAACCAGTCTCAATCCAAGTACAACATATTACTATCGTATCCGTGCAATAAATAATACGGGCTATTCGAGCTATATTGTCTGCACATCAGCAACCCCCACGCTCGCAGTAGCACCAAGCGCACCGACAGTGATTCCTCTCTCAAGTACGAGTTTAAAGGTAAATATACATGAAAATAGCGGTTTCGTTTCATATGCCATAGGAGTAGGAGCACAATATCTCCAGACAAATGGAACCCTGAGCGCAACCCCTGAATATCCCAACTCATGGACATCAAGTCAGCTCATCATAAGCGGACTAACTCCAAATACCGCCTACTTAATCACTGTCACGGCTCGCAACGGAAGTTCAATAGCAACATCCGCATCACCTACGACTACCGCCTATACGCTCGCCGACAAACCGATCGTATCAACCTCATCTCCGACAACTTCCGGGTTTTCAATCACCGTTGATGCGGGCAGCAGTCCGGTAGCAGGAACAAATATAGCTCTTTCCGTGTACGATGGGACTCAAACCAGATACGTTCAGGCAGACGGCACACTAGGCAATACCATGGTGAAAAAACTTGCAAGTGGAGGAGCCACTCCATGGGGAACAATTGCCGTCACAGGGCTCACCGTAAATTCAAACTATCGTGTCCAGGCCATTGCTTTCAATGCAAGCAGCAGTGAAATTCCAACATACTCATTCACAGCAGGGCAATACACCGCAACCGACGCGCCTACATCATTCAGGGTGACAGCGCTCACGACGACCTCGGCGGCACTATATGTCGATGTTCGATCTGGTTATATGCATGGCTTCAACGGAGTTGCTCCAACGGTTGGCAATACTATTACGAATGGTAGCCTAACCAACAATGCCTTAACAGCAAATCAAACCGTACTCCTCAATAATGGCGCGGATACATCGACAGTAACTATGGGGGTCTGCACAGCCGTAGAAACACCGGGAGCATTGATACAAGATAACGCCGCCAGGACACCGACGTCGATAGTAATTGCCCTGGCCGCAGACGGAAACGCCGCAGCCACCGAATATCAAATAATTGATACGGATAGCGGTCTTAATGTAAGTCCACTGGGAATTTTCACAGCCACTCCAACATGGGCGACACGAGCCAACCTCGGAGGGGCACCGGGATTAGCCATAAAAGGACTCTCCGCGGCACAAGAACTTACACTAAGAATTAGAGCCAGGAACTGTCAAAATATTACAACAGAGCTTGATAGTAGCGGGCTAATTATCGAACTTCCGGCAGCGGCACCCGTAGCACCAACCGTTACAACATCATCAAACAGTGATGGAGTTTCATCAGCGCAAGTAGTCATTAACACTACCGGATTAACGTTAATTCCACATCTCAGTTTCGCAATATACAATGCTACCACAAATCAATACGTACAAAATACAAGTGGAAGCAGTACGGGAAATGGAGATCTCGGTGCCACTATCGCATGGGCTTCATATGACGATTGGGGAGGAACAACAGGGTATACCGTCAACAACCTTTCTCCGAATAATACCAATACATTTGTAATAAAAATAAAAAAAACAATCAATAGCGTAGCCACTGAAACCGGCTTTGGTGCAAAGGCAAATCTGGTAACCGGGGTACATAAGCCACTTGTTTCCGTAAATTCTGCAACAACCTCAACGATAGCACTACAGTTCAATCCGCTAGGCAATTCGCCTTCCACGCAATACAGCATAGAACTCGTCCCCTCTTCAGGCTCAAGCACCTATCTTACAAGCGGAGGAAGTAACAATGCCTTCGGTGCACAAAGTTGGGCACTCATGACTGGATCAACATCATGGGATTCCTACGATGGAGCATCTGACAATCTTATTACTATCTCGGGACTCACGCCAAACACCTCCTATAGCTTCAGGATACAGGCACGCAATAGCGATAATGTCGCAGGATATCTCTCTCCGGTCGTAACAATCTACACGGCATCAGCTATGCCCACCGGAGTAACAGCCACGGCCGTCAGCACTACCCGCATTAATCTCTCTTGGGGAGCGGCCAGCAATCCGCTCGACACGCAGTATCTCATAAGTTCCAGCTCGCAATATGTCGTCTCAAATGCCCTGAGCGCAACGGCAACCTGGTCAACATTTGACAATACCGTACCTACAAATACAACCTATATTGAAGGACTCACCGCAGGCACGCAATACTGCTTCATCACGAGAAGTCGCAACGCCAACCTTGTTGAAAGTGGTCTCACGGGAGTAGTTTGCGCTACAACAACGGCAGTAGTAGGCGGAAGTAGTTCCACTATCATATCAACCGGCCCTGGCGACATAACCAATTGTTACGACGCAACAAATACAACACGATTCGCCTCAACGGAGTGTACAACAGCTAGAGCAACATGTAGCGATACATCTTCATCATGGTACAACCTAGCAGCCTGCTTGGCATTGCGCGTGGCAATGGCAACCCCCCCGCAAGCACCGGTAGTAACGCCGGCGGTAGCGTCCGAAGCGGAATGTAACAATACAAGCTCTACTATATATAACTCAGAGGAATGTGGAGCTATCAGGAGAACAGGGGCACTATCACAAGATTTCACCAACTGTTATGACACAGCAAATATAACGCGCTATGATTCATTGATATGCTCAACGGCGAGAACGGATTGTAGTAATAGGAGTTCACGATCATATGATACGGCGCCATGCTTGGCATTGCGCGTGGCAATGGCAACCCCCCCGCAAGCACCGGTAGTAACGCCGGCGGTAGCGTCCGAAGCGGAATGTAACAATACAAGCTCTACTATATATAACTCAGAGGAATGTGGAGCTATCAGGAGAACAGGGGCACTATCACAAGATTTCACCAACTGTTATGACACAGCAAATATAACGCGCTATGATTCATTGATATGCTCAACGGCGAGAACGGATTGTAGTAATAGGAGTTCACGATCATATGATACGGCGCCATGCTTGGCATTGCGCGTGGCAATGGCAACCCCCCCGCAAGCACCGGCAATCCTGTCACCAGACACGTCGACCACGCCGGTCATTCCAGACACATCGACTACTCCAGTCGCGCCAATCACGCAACCAACCACTCCGGGAGCTCCAGCCACGCCAGGTGATCAAACAAACAGTCAAACCACAGGAAATACACAGAGCGGCAGTGGTGGTGGTGGCTCAAGCTATGTCACCGCCGAAGATCTCAAAAAACAACTCGCTGAATTTAAAAAACAAAAAGATGAAGGTCTTCTGACCT
>CAYHGS010000003.1:47005-52546 GCA_964356305.1 uncultured Candidatus Peribacteria bacterium | reverse complement strand
CTCAAAAAACAACTCGCTGAATTTAAAAAACAAAAAGATGAAGGTCTTCTGACCTTTCAAATTGGAGATTTAAAAAAGGAAGTTCAGGTTACCAATGGAGTAAAAGTAAAAGCGGAAACGGGCATCACCCGACAAGAATTCATTGTTGCCCTTGTAGGAAATGTAGACTTGGAAAAATCATATAGCAGTACCACGGCAGATAAAATCATTTTCAAAAGTAAAGACCCGATGCAGATTGCCGACAAATTAGAGATAACAAATGTATTCGTAGAGGACACAAGCGGAACATATGACAAAACAAAATTCGTGACCAATGGCGAAGCCATTCAGGCATTCTATATCGCCGCTAATATAAGCGAAAAGGAAGGAATAACAGCACTCGAGGGATGCTCAACAAACAATCCGTACGAAAAATTAACCCAGACAACATTAACATCATGCCTCTCTATTCTTAAAAAATATATCATCTCCCAAGAAACCCTCAAGGTGAACACCGACAAAATCGATACAGACAAAGACGGTATATCCAACTGGAAAGAAATCAATATATGGAACACGAATCCACTCAAAAAAGACACAGACGGTGATAAAATAAATGATGGTGATGAAATAAATAGACATCATACCGATCCTCTAAAAGATGATACTGATAGCGACAAGCTAAACGACGGAGAAGAAATAAATGGAATGCCAAATGAAAAAAAGAAGCTTCAAAAAACCGATCCGCTCAAGGTAGACACCGACGGTGACACATACAGCGACGGACAAGAAGTACATGGAGTCATGGATAAAGAAAAAAATCTTCAAAAAACCGATCCGCTCGATCCACTCAGCTTCCCTATAGATATTAAAGTGGAAAAAGGCACGGGCGATCGAGATCAAGATGGCGTATGTGATCTCTGTGAAGTGAAGGCAGGAACAGACCCGGACATAGCAGATACAGACGGCGATGGACTCACGGATAGTCAAGATTCTGAGCCGATTGTCTTCAACCTAAAAGATGCACCTGTAAAAGTGCTCATTACCAACCTAGCCAGCAATACCAAAGCTGCATCATCGCCTTTCTTAAAGGGAACAGCTCCCGCAAACAGCACCATCGCCATTATTGTCAAAAACGAGTTTGGTCTCAAGCGCGAAATTGCCAGAGTGCAAACTTCCGAGAATAGTCAGTTCGCGACAGAGCTTCGTCCCCTTCCGAACGGAGATTTCTTCTTCCTCGCGCAAAATGTAGATTCCGGCGAAACGTCTCCACAAATTAGAGCTACAATCAATAGTGCCCTCCAGCCGGAAATACCAAGTCTCAAATCAATCAACGATTTACCATTCACATCCACCGATGCTAATTACATTCCCGAGGTAACATCCAGCCCAATCATCAAAGCTAAATTACTCAAAGGAAAGGCTGTAATCACCTTCAGGAGCGCCATCGGAACCGCAACATTGATCTCTGACAGCTCTACGGGTGAGTTCGAAATTCGCCCACCGGAACACCTCGCCTTCGGCGATCACGAAGTCATCGCCTACTCCGTTCAAGAAGATGAAAACATCATCAGTCCCATTATTAAATATCGATTCAGAGTTACCGAAGTATCAAACTCCGAAGACTTCCGTATTCAGATAAAAAACGCCGGCGGTCTCGTCTCCTTCCTCCAGCAGAGATCAGTCGCTCCCCTCTTCCAGAAGATCTTCATCGGCCTCGGCATTGTCCTCATCCTATGGCTGCTCATCACGGCAGTACAGTTCTCTAGAAGGAAGAAAAAAGGAAAGAAATAAAGCCAGACAAAAAAACACAAGGCAATAAGCACAATTCACCAACCTCAAAAATTGGTGGATTTTATAATACACCAGACCTATTTCAGCTTCAGCGCAACATTGACACCGAATTACTCTTCCAATAGGATACCCGCCGATAGCAAATAACCAATTTTCATATGGCATTAGATTATCACCAAGCTACATCCCAGGCAGAAGTACGATTCGTTGAAGGAGATTTCAACAAAGCCAAATCAACAGGACCGAAAAAGGTACATGAAGTACAGAGTGCTCCAACCCAAGCACGTGCAGAAGTTCGCGCCACACAACAGCAAGTAGCAAGAACAAAAGAAAAAATCATCGCGATAAGCAGCCAAACTGATACAAGTATTAACCCGCAAGCAAGAGCTACTCAAGGATTTACAACCAAATCAAATAGCCGACGTCCAGCTCATTCAGTCGAAACAAAAGCAGCCCATCCTAAAGACTACGTGCGTAATAAAGCGAACAATGACGCAATTGATCCCAGCGATACAGGTGAAAAAGTCGAGAATCTCGACGAAGTCCTCGGAGCCATCGTCATCTCCCCTGCTATCGCCCGTCGTAAAGCGAGAGAAGCACTAGCAGCAATGGAAAAACCAAACCTTGCTCTAGAAAAGAATGTAAAAGCAGAAGTTGTAAAGCGTCCGCCCACTATCAATCCAGAGAAACTTTTAGCAAGTATTAAAGGTATCAATACGCTTGTTGCTGACATCAAGTCAGACGCCATTAAAGCGAGTAGCCTTGCGCCTACAAGCTATGCCCAAGCTGAAACCATCGAATTAGAAGACAAAGAGCTTCAGGCCGCCGCAGACGCCTACGACAAAGAGGAATTATCAGCCCTTGTGCAAAAATACCCTGACTCCATGCGAAAGAAACGAGCAAAAATCGTAGCTACACCGGAGATAGGGATCACAACAGCAACGAACCCGGAAGAGCTTATCGTAAGCATCAGGGAGATAATCGCTCTCGTCCAAGCCAAGAATGCAAAAAAAATAGTCAAATCCGCAAGCAGAGCAACCTCTGACGAGGAGCTCACAAAGCCCGAAGACGTACTGGCAAGAATGAACGACATGAACAATTATCTCGAAAGAGCTTTTAGCGCTATGCTCAACAACCAACCTGACGTCGCCAACAGCACACTCGCGTCTCTTGCAAGAAACTTCCAATTTCAGCCACTAGAATAAAGCCAAAAAACTATTTGACATATACCCACCCAATCAGTAAACTACCCCCGCAAAGTCCAGTTTGAATGTTCATCTCTTAGACCAAATGGTCTAGCCGCAAGGCACACGGGAGAACCACTACGATCTTCATCCGAAAGTATTGTAGGGTTCAGAACCTCCTCTTCACACTCTGCAGTCCTCGTTACATTATCCCCAAACAATATGACTGGCATTCTCGGAAAAAAAGTAGGTATGACACGCATCCAACAAGCGGATGGCAAGATTATTCCCATCACCGTTGTCGAGTGTACCCCTAATACGGTCACACAAGTCAAAACGGTTGCAAAAGATGGTTATTCTGCGATGGTTGTCGGTTACGACAATACACAGAGATCCAAGAAAACACGTCCATTCCGTCACATGAGAGAGTTCGCTCTCGCAGATGGCGAAGAGACGACTGTTAACAAAGGAGATTTGATTACCGTCGAATCATTGAAGGACATGGCAGTAGTATCGATCAGTGGCATATCCAAAGGAAAAGGCTTCCAGGGTGTTATGAAGCGATATAACTTCCGTGGAGGTCCTGCGTCACACGGCTCACACTTCCACCGCGAACCAGGTTCCGTTGGTGCCCGTGCAAAACCAGGTAAGATCGCCAAGGGTCAGAAACTTCCGGGCCACATGGGATCAGATATGATTACACTTACAAAGGTCAAGGTCGCCTACGTCAATCCTGAACACAACCTCATCGGTCTCAAGGGGGCTGTTCCAGGGGCTATAGGATGCCTCGTTGTTATCAGCAAAAAAGCTTAATCTACCTATTACTCTTACAAATGAAACTCGATCTTTACAATCAGAATGGCGAAAAAACCGGTACGGTAGATGCTCCAAAAGAGTTCTTCGAGGTTAAATTCAAGGGAGGTCTCGTACATGAGGCACTTCTACGACAACTTTCGAACGGCCGTAACGCTATTGCACACACCAAGACAAAGGCAGAAGTACGAGGTGGTGGACGAAAACCATACGCACAAAAAGGAACAGGTCGTGCACGTCAAGGTTCAACACGAAATCCACACTATATTGGTGGTGGTGTCGCCTTCGGTCCACGCAATACCGCAAACTTCGAGAAGAGAATGCCAAAGCAGATGCGTAGAATGGCTATCTTCGGCGCTCTTACCAAGAAAGCAAGCGACCTAGAAGTAGTCGTACTCGACAGCTTCAAATCAGAGAAACCAAGCGCAAAAGCATTCGCAACTATGATCAAAAAGCTTCCGGTAAGACAAGATGCTCTCGTCGTACTCGCCGAGAAGAACGTAAATCTCGAGAAATCAGCTCACAACGTATCCAACGTAAAGACCATCCTTGTTAACTACTTGAATATCAAAGACCTTATGAAGTACAGCCAGGTCATCTTCTTGAAGGATGCTATCGAAAAAATGCAAACAGTATTCGCCCCATCAGTTAAATAATTTATGATAAATCTATCCGTCCTCAAAAAACCAGTAGTAAGCGAGAAGTCATCTCTCAATATGGAGAAGGGAATCTACACCTTCCAGGTAGCAACAAATGCTACAAAAGTTGGAGTAAAACAGGCATTCGAGAAACTCTTCGGAGAAAAGGTCAAAGACGTTCGAATGATTCAGGTCGTCAAGAAAACACGTATCATCGGAAAAGGAAAAATAATGACAAGAAGACAGGCTGGCAAAAAGGCCGTTATCACACTCAAAGGAAACAAAAAGGTTGACGTATTTCAGTCAAAATCATCTAAATAATAGATCATATGGGAATCAAAACATTTAAGCCAACTACGCCGGGTATGAGACAGAAGGTCTCACTCACATACGATGAGATCACAACAAAGAATCCTGAAAAGAGTTTGATCACTCGTTTGAAAAACAACGCTGGTCGTAACAACCAGGGTAAGATCACCACTCGACATCGCGGAGGTGGAGCACGACGTATGTACCGAATCATGGACTTCAAACAGTCCGACAAGTTGAACATTCCCGCAAAAGTTAAAGAAATTGAATATGATCCAAACCGATCTGCATTCATCATGCTGGTTTCATATGCTGACGGAGAGAAACGATATCATATTGCTCCTCTAGGAATCAAAGTTGGAGAAGAGATCGTAACAAAAGGCAAGGCGAAGCCAAAAATTGGTAATCGCATGAAGTTATTGAACATTCCAATCGGCTTTAGTATTCACAATTTAGAGCTCACATCAGGAAATGGTGGGCAGATGATTCGTTCAGCAGGTTCAAGCGGAAAGCTTGTATCGCTTGAAAGTGAGATGGCTCACGTTCAAATGCCATCAGGCGAAGTTCGACTCGTAGACAAAGAATGCTATGCTACTATCGGTATCGTCAGCAACTCAGACCATTCAAATGTTATTCATGGAAAAGCAGGTATTCGACGACACATGGGATGGAGACCTACCGTTCGAGGTAAGGTTATGAACCCTTGCGACCATCCACACGGTGGAGGTGAAGCTCGAAACTCAATCGGTTTGAAACACCCAAAAACTCCATGGGGCAAGCCGGCACTTGGATACAAGACACGAAATCGCAAGAAATACAGCAAT
>CAYHGS010000003.1:0-46905 GCA_964356305.1 uncultured Candidatus Peribacteria bacterium | reverse complement strand
ATGGGGCAAGCCGGCACTTGGATACAAGACACGAAATCGCAAGAAATACAGCAATGCCAAGATCGTAACACGACGACCATCACGTAAACAGAAGAAGTAACAGACACCGCAGGTGTCAGATCCCCAGACACGAAGTGTCCTGATCCCGACCCCCCCCTCTCATAAAACACATTATTGTTCCCATAACTCTCTCCCCATGTCACGAAGTCTTAAAAAAGGTCCATTCATAGATGCAAAACTTATTAAAAAAGTTGCAGCACTTGATGCAACAGGCCAGAAGAAACCAATCAAAACATGGTCACGAGAGTCAGTTATCTCACCAGACTTCGTTGGACACACCTTCGCCGTTCACAATGGAAAACAGTTTATCCCTGTATTCGTGACTGAACAGATGGTTGGTCATCGACTCGGAGAATTCTCCCCTACTCGTAAATTCAAGGGTCATGGTGGTAAACTCGCCAAGGCTACAGCTTAAAGTCGCATATTTAATCTCCTATACTAATGAAGTCAATCATCTCAAACATCCGAATCTCACCAAAAAAACTCAACCTCGTTGCCGAGATGGTTCGCAGGAAATCAGTTGTCGAAGCAGATAGCATCCTACGATTCACAACCAAGAAAGCTGCAGAGATCGTCCGAAAGGCACTTGCATCCGCAGTAGCTAACGCCGAGAACAACTTCAAGCAAGACAAGGAAACGCTCTATATCGACGAAATCATTGTAGGAAAAGGTCCGACACTTAAGCGATTTAATCCGGTCTCACGAGGAAGAGCTCATCCAATTCTCAAGAGAATGTCAATCATCACAACAAAGCTCGGAGTAAAAGGAGAAGAGCCTGAATCAAAGAAAAAGAGCAAAGCAGAGAAAGCAGAAACGAAAACTGAGACAGCAAAAGAAACAGTAGTAAAAACAAAGACTCCAAAAGTAGCTTCTGCAAAGAAAAGCAGCGTCAAGGTAACATCTCCAAAATCTTAATTACGTTTTAACTACACTAAGTCCATGGGACAAAAAATCAATCCAAATAGCTACCGAATGGGAAGTTACCGAACTTGGGACTCAAAGTGGTTTGCCAAGGGTAAAGAATTCACCAAGACACTTCATGAGGACCTCAAGGTTCGAAACTTCGTTGAGAAGAAATTGAAGGAAGCTGGATTGTCCCGTATCGAAATTCTTCGAACATCACACAACGTCACATTGAATGTTTACACAGGACGACCTGGTAACATCATTGGAAAAGGCGGATCAGCCGTGGAGGAGCTCAAGGCAGCCCTTGAAAAGATGACAGGAGACAAATATATCATCAACATTCGAGAGGTTAAGAAGCCTGCACTTGATGCACGTCTTGCCGCAGAGAATATCGTTCAACAGATCGAAAAGCGTATTTCATATCGTCGAGCTGCTAAAATGCTTATCGAAAAAGCACTTGAGTCTGGAGCTTTGGGAGCTAAGGTTCTCGTAGCAGGCCGTCTCAATGGTGTTGAAATTTCACGAAGTGAGTTCTTCACCAAGGGAAAGGTTCCACTACAAACACTCCGAGCAGATATCGATTACGCTCTTGTCCCAGCCCACACCGCCTATGGATTAATCGGCGTAAAGGTATGGATCTTCCGAGGCATGATCTTCAAGAAAAAAGCAGTATCAGAAGACCAATTAACCATAGCCGAATAAATATTTTTTCCTTACACGTAAAAAACTACCCCAATGTTATCACCGAAAAAAACTAAATTCAGAAAAAGCTTCCGTATGCGTGGACACATCAGTGGTGTCGCGACAAAAGGAACATCTCTCGTGTATGGTAGTTCCGGCCTCAAAGCTACTCAGGCTGGTGAAATCACCTCACGACAGATCGAGTCAGCACGTAAGACGATGGCTCGCTTCACAAAACGTGGAGGAAGAGTATGGATTCGAATCTTCCCAGACAAGCAGATCACCCGCAAAGCAGCTGAAGTTCCGATGGGTGGAGGAAAAGGAGAACCAGAATTCTTCTGCGCACAAGTCAAAGCTGGAACTGTTCTCTTTGAGATCGATGGTCTCCCGGAAAAACAGGCAAAAGAAGCCATCACCCTCGCTTCACACAAATTACCTATCCAATCACGATATTTTACGAAAGAAATAATTTAATACTTTTATGGCTACATTCGCAGAACTCACATCAATGAATAGAACAAAGCTCCTTAAGGATCTTGAGGACAGCCGAAAATCACTCTTTGACGTTCGCTACAAGGTCGCAAACAAGCAAGATAAGGCTAATCACCAGATCAAAGCTCTCAAGAAAACTATCGCCCAGATTCTCACAGCTCTCCAAAGAGCACCAGTCGAAACGACGGAATCAAAAGATGCCCTTGAAAACAGTGAAGAAAAAGTGCAAGATACAGCCCGCGCACCGGCGAAAGCTAAATCGCCTGCAAAGAAGAGCACAAAAGCCGCTTCAAAGAAATAATCCCCCCTTTAATAATCACGAATAACTCACATGAGAACAATCACAGGAATCGTTACCGGAACCAAGATGCAGAAGACAATTGTCGTAACGGTACACTCATACAGAACACACCCTAAATATAAGAAGCAGTACCGTGTATCACACAAGTTTTATGCTCATGACGAGGAAGGCAAAGGTGTTCTCGGAGAGACTGTAACAATCTACGAAGCAAATCCTATCAGTAAGCTAAAAAGATGGACTCTCGCCGCACCAGTAACCGCTAAGAAATAATTCCCACGTTAAGTAAACCAATTATATGATTCAAGATCGAACCATTCTCACCGTAGCAGATAACTCAGGAGCAAAAGTCGTCGGATGCTTCAAGGTTCTCGGAGCCTCAAAACGACGATATGCCGGAGTAGGTGATATTATCATCGTCTCTGTCAAAGAAGCTGCTCCACGAGGCCTCGTAAAGAAGAAGTCCGTAGAACATGCTGTTATCGTCCGAACTAAGAAAACAATCTCACGCAAAGATGGAACTTCTGTTCGATTCGATGAGAATGCTGTCGTCATCGTCACAAAAGAAGGTGAACCAAAAGGAACACGCGTCTTCGGACCTATCGCACGAGAACTCCGTGAGCGTGGATTCCAGAAAATTATCTCACTAGCCCCAGAAGTAGTTTAACATTTTTTATACCAATGAAACTCAAAACGAACGATACCGTCGTCATCATCGCAGGAAAAGATAAGGGAAAGAAGGGAAAGATTATACGTCTTCTCGTTGCTAAGAATCAGATTGTTGTCGAAAAGGTGAATATCCGAACACGACACATGAAGAAAACAGCATCTGCAGCAGGAGAAATCATCAAATACGAAGCTCCTATCAGCGCCTCAAACGCACAAATTCTCGATCCAAAATCCGGAAAACCAACTCGAATCGCCTACAAAACAATCGCCGGACAGAAAACCAGAATTGCAGTACGCTCAGGTGAGCCACTGACAAACGAGAAAGGCACCAAGTAATCCAATTCAAACTACACTACTACAACACAACAACTTACTATGAACTTCGCAGAAAACTACAAAAAGAACATACTCCCTGCACTGAAAAAAGAGCTCGGAAAGAAGAATAGCATGGCAGTACCAATGCTTAAGTGCATCAAGGTTCACGTCGGCATTGGTTCCATCATGACTCGTGGAAACAAGGATTATGATTCCGTAATTGCCAATATTGCTACAATCACAGGACAGAAACCTGTCGTCACATTAGCAAAGAAGGCTATCTCAAACTTCAAATCACGTATTGGACTTCCAACAGGTGTTGTAGTTACTCTCCGAGGTAAACGTATGATGGAATTTCTTAATAAGCTCGTAAATGTAGTTATGCCACGTATCCGTGATTTCCGAGGTTTAACCCGACGATCACTCGATGAGCAGGGTAGTTATTCCCTTGGACTCAAGGAACACACTGTTTTCCCGGAAATCAATCCTGACGACATCGAAAAAGCACACGGAGTACAGATCACTATCGTCACAACCGCAACAAACAAAGACGACGGATTCGCACTTCTCAGCGCTCTAGGATTCCCATTCAAAAAAGACGAGCTTATCTCAGACAAGAAAAGTAAGAAAAAATCATAACAGACACCGGAGGTGTCCTGATCCCGCTCCCCTAATTATCTTAACACTCTTATGGCAAAAAAATCATTAATCAACAAGGCACGAAAAGGACGCGAAGCAGTAGCAAAAAGCATTGCAAAGGGCAAGAAGCCTGTACATGCTACGCGCGCCTACAATCGATGCGGACTTTGCGGAAGAGTACATGCCTACATGAGAAAATTTGATATGTGCCGAATCTGTTTCCGAGAACACGCTCAAAAAGGACTCATCCCAGGAGTCAGAAAATCATCTTGGTAAGACATCGAAGCGAAGCGTAGATGTCGGATTGCGATCCCGTTCCTCTCTCCTCTCTCAAAATCTAATCAATTACTTGCCTTACTAACGTTCACCACATGCTTACAGACCCAATATCAGACCTGCTCACGAGAATACGAAACGCCCTTGCCGCTAGGCATACCGACGTTCATATGCCCTACTCACGAATGAAGGAAAATATCCTCAAGATTCTCAAGGCAAAAGAATACATAAAGGATTATGCTATTCTCAAGGACTCAAAATTTCCGGAGCTCCGAGTAATGTTTAACGAAAATTCTGAAAAAATTACTATCCGAAAAATCAGCAAACCAGGTCAGAGAATCTACAAAAAATACGAACAGCTCTTCAGGGTAAATAATGGCTATGGCATTAGCATCGTATCAACACCAAAAGGTATTATGACCGGTGATGATGCACGAAAGAAGAAGCTCGGCGGAGAATTACTTTGCGAAGTTTACTAAACGACACGAAGTGTCCTGATTCCCAGACACCGTAGGTGTCCTCCCCCATCCCACCCCCTATATTATCTACAACATTATAAAGAACTCATAAAATGTCACGAATCGGAAAACAACCAGTAAAGATCCCATCAGGCGTAACCGTAGACGCTACGGAGCAACACGTTAAGGTAAAAGGCCCAAAGGGTGAACTAGAATTCACGTTTCATCCTCGAGTTACCATCAAAGTTGATGGAGACACGGTGGTTGTTACACGAGCCAGCGAAGAAAAAGTAGATCGAAGTCTCCACGGTGTCACTCGGACATTAATTGCAAATATGGTTGAGGGAGTTTCAAAAGGTTACTCGAAGCAGCTCGAAATCCAGGGGGTTGGTTACCGTGCACAGCTAGCCGGATCCAAGTTGACTCTCTTCCTCGGATTCTCACACACTATTGAGTTTCCAGCGCCAAAGGGCATTACGTTATCTATCGACCCGGAAAAGAAGAACATCATCACCGTTGCAGGTATCGACAAGCAGCTCGTTGGTGAAACAGCAGCCAAGATTCGTGAGTACAAGAAACCTGAACCATACAAGGGCAAAGGAATCCGATACGTTGGCGAACACGTCCAGAGAAAGGCAGGAAAGGCAGCAGCCAGTGCGAAGTAGACATCGAAGATGTCCTGATCCCCAGACACACCAGTGTCAGACCCCGTTCCTATAACTATAAACATCACTATTACTTCTCTCCCATGAATCACAAAGAATCAACACGAGCACGACGACACCTACGAATCCGAGCCAAGATTAGCGGCACGAGCCAGACACCACGTCTTGTCGTCTTCCGAAGCAATCTCCATACCTATGCTCAAATGATTAACGACGAGGATGGTAAAGTTCTTCTCGCCTCATCTGACGCAAAGGTTAAAGGAAAAATGGTAGGAACAAAGGTAGAAAGTGCTAAGAAGATCGGAACAGAGGTTGCAAAACTTGCAAAAGAGAAGGGTATTACAAAATGTGTATTCGATAGAAATGGCTACAAATATCATGGACGCGTAAAGGCAGTTGCTGAAGGCGCACGTGAAGGAGGCCTACAATTCTAATTAACCTAAAACCAACGTTATGGCAAAACCACAAAATCGCAGATCGATGAGCCCACGAGAACCAAAGGAATTTGAGGAAGAAGTTCTTCAGATCGACCGTGTTACGCGTGTCGTCGCTGGTGGTCGCCGTCTTCGTTTCCGTGCAACGGTCGTTATTGGCAACCGCAAGGGAAAAGTTGGTATTGGACTCGGAAAAGCCGGTGAAGTAGCGATTGCTATTCAGAAGGCAATTTCAAAAGCAAAGAAGAATCTCATTACGGTTCCAACATACAAGAATACTATTCCACACCCAGTTGATCAGAAGTTCAAAAGCGCAAAGGTGATGATGAAACCGGCATCAGAAGGTACGGGAATCATCGCAGGTGGAGCAATCCGAAAGATTATCGACCTAGCCGGTGTCAAAAACATCCTCAGCAAGCGTTTTGGAACTACGAACAAAATTGCAAACGCAAAGGCAACAATCATGGCTCTCCAGAAACTCAAACAGCCACGAATTAGCGCAGCCGCCTCAGCAGAGGTGTCCCTTGGGGGAGACAAATCAGACCGTTCAGCGGTAAAAACAGTCACTATGACGAAAGCAGCCGTAGACGCAGGAGCCGTTCCTAATGAAGGAATGAAGGCATAAATCGAATATAAAAGATACTATCTACACTATTACTATTACCCTAAAGACCAATGTCAGGACTACACAATCTCAAATCATTCCAAGGATCAAAACACTCAAAAAAGCGAATTGGTCGTGGTAATGGATCAGGCCATGGAACATATGCAACAAAAGGAAACAAAGGTCAGAAGGCTCGAAGTGGAGGACAGATGGCAGCACGCTTCGAAGGTGGACAAACTCCACTCGTAAAGCGTATTCCAAAGCTCAAGGGTTTCAGAAACCCAAACAGTACGCGTTATCAAATCGTCAACGTTTCATCACTCAATCAGTTTGAAGATGGCGATACGGTTGATATGGTAAGCCTCTTCGAGAAAGACCTTATCCAGAACAAGAATATGCCGGTTAAGATTCTTGGAAACGGTGAACTGACAAAAAAACTTACCGTAAAAATCGATCGCGTAGTACCATCTGCTCGTGTTAAAATCGAAAGTGCTAAAGGTGAAGTTGTTGAGCTCATCAAGAAGACAGCCAAGCCGGAAGCAAAATAAAGAGCGAGCCATAGGCGAGCTTTGATCCCGTTCCCCTCTCTACTCTCTAATTCCTACCACTCGTGATGAAATATCTCCACCAAATCTGGAACTCTCCTGACTTACGTAAAAAAATTCTTTTTACGCTTTTTGCTGTTGTGATCTTCCGAATCTTGAGCCAAGTTAGTATTCCTGGGGCAAATTTGGATGCTATCCGTGGTATTTTCAATCGAAATCAACTTCTCGGAGCATTTAACGTTCTTACGGGTGGAAGCGCAGAGAACTTCTCCATCATCTTAATGGGTCTTTCTCCGTACATTAATGCATCCATTATCATTCAGCTCCTTACAGTTATTATCCCAAGCTGGGATAGCCTCAAGCATGAGGGAGAAATGGGACAGAGAAAACTCACAAAATGGACACGATGGCTCGCGGTACCGCTCGCCCTCCTCCAGTCTTACGGAACGATCATTCTCCTCAATACACAATCACAGGTACCAATCATTCCGGATATCAAAAATGCTGCCGTTATTATCCCTGTCATGATCACGATCACTACGGGAACCATGCTGCTCATGTGGCTCGGAGAACTTATTAGTGAAAAGGGTATTGGAAATGGTATATCAATACTCATTTTCGCCGGCATTATAACGAGCCTTCCGGCGGCAATCGGACAGAATCTGCTCGTAGCAGGACAAGATACGGAAAAACTTATCGCCTTCGTACTTATTCTTCTCATGACGGTAATTCTTTCTGTCATCGTGATTCTTATCACGGAAGGACAAAGACTCATTCCGATCACCTATGCGGGACGCGGAGTAAAAACAACAGGAAGCGAGGATGCCTCACTACCAATTCGTATTAATCAGGCAGGAATGGTGCCAATTATCTTTGCTTTCGCCATCATCTCCTTCCCGGTTATTATTTCTCAGTTCCTTCAGGGGGCGAAGACGGAATGGCTAAGAAATGTTGGCAAGTGGATTATTGAAAACTTCACAACAAGCTCACTATTGTATATCAGCATCTATTTCGCACTCAATATTATATTCACCTTCTTCTACGTCTCTATTACGTTCAATCCAGCAGAGGTCGCGGAAAATATTCAGAAACGTGGAGGATATGTTCCAGGCATTCGTCCGGGAACGCAAACAGCTGAGTACCTCGCAAAAGTATCAAATCATCTCAATCTCTTTGGAGGTGTATTCATCGGCCTCATCGCTGTGATTCCTATGCTTTATCAAAAATTCTCCCCAGGATCAATTGGAAGCTTGCAGACGCTCTTGAGTGGTGCCGGTATGATCATTATCGTCGGTGTCGTGCTCGACCTCATCCGTCAGGTCAATGCTCAGCTGATCATGCATGATTATAAGAAATTTTATTAAGATTTTTGCCTCGGCAAAAATTTGATCCCGTTCCCCAGACACCGATGCCTCAGCAGAGGTACCCCTCGGGGAAGGTGTCACTCTCTCCCGTTTTATCATCTCTATGGACATCATACTCTTAGGCATTCAAGGCTCAGGAAAAGGAACCCAGAGTAAGTTTCTCCAAGATCGTTATGGCTTGACCTACTTCGAAACTGGAAGCGCCCTACGGAAACTTTCGCAAGAAGATTCCGAACTAGGAACAAAGGTAAAATCAATTATCGAAGCAGGGCATCTCGTTCCAAGTGAGGTAGTCATGGATATTATTGCTGACTTCATGGGCAAGTTGCCTGCCGGAGCGCAGATACTCTTTGATGGTATCCCCCGAAAACTGGATCAGGCAGACCTTTTTGAAGAGGTAATGAGCAAAAACAATCGTACATTCAAATGTGTATATGTTGATCTTACAGAAGAAGAAGCCATTCGTCGTCTCACGACGCGACGTATTTGTGAAAAATGCAAAGCGGTATATCCAGCCATGTACACAAAAGAGGAGTGCGAGGCGTGCGGAGGAAAACTCATCACTCGATCAGATGACAATCCGGAAAGTATCAAAAATCGCCTCCATGCATTCTTTACCGAAACATCCCCGGTAATCGAACGTTATAGAACGAGGGAAGCACTTATAGATGTTAATGGTCAACAATCCATCGAAGACGTAACAAAAGAATTATTTGAGAAGTTGGATCCAATACTGAAATAATATGATGAATATCACATACAAGTCTCCCAGAGACATCGAAGCGATGCGCGAGGGAGGCGCTATTTTGGGTAAGATACTCCTAGAACTCGCTCAAGTTGCCGAGCCAGGAATGACCACGGCAGAATTAGATCGTCGCGCTCGGGAACTCACCAAAAAATATGGAACGCAGCCATCTTTCTTGGGCTATCGTGGATTCCCGGCAGTTATCTGCACGGCGGTCAACGAAGAGGTAGTTCATACCATTCCATCTGAACGCATCCTAAAAGATGGTGATCTATTGAAAATCGATGGAGGCGTATACCACAAAGGTTTTCATACGGACTCCGCCATAGCCGTACCTATCGGTCCGGCCGCCAGATCCAACGACAAAATCCGCAAAATGATCAAGACCGCCGAGATAGCTCTCAGTTCGGCTATCGACCTCCTTCGTCCCGACCTCCCTGTACGTAAACTTTCGAAGTTGATTCAAGAAGTCATCGAGCGTAATGGCTATTCGGTCATTCGCGAGCTTTCCGGCCATGGCGTCGGAAAAGTTCTCCACGAAGATCCCGCCATCACTAATTTCGAGGCCGACGCCCCGAACTTCCATCTAAAAGCCGGCATGACCATCGCCATCGAGCCAATCTTTTGCGCCGGCAAGCCGGGCATCAAGCACCTCGACGATGGCTGGAACATCATTACCAAAGATCGATCCCTCGCTATTCAAGTCGAACACTCCATTCTCATCACCGAGACCGGCCCCGAGGTTCTCACTCGCCGTCTCGAGCTCGACCCACTCTATCCGACGCTCATAAATTAAAATCAACAATTTGTTGACATTTTAAAGCAAAGAAGTATAATATCACCCCAAAAAGGAGAACTCTATTTTTCTCATATAATCATGAAGCAGTTCAGCAAAGTGCAAATGTTGAATTTCTCACCCAAGGATATATTGCAACCGTCACAAAATAATTATGCTCTCCGCGACAAACTACATAGTCGAAGATAACCGTAAAGAATTAGTCGCTGCTGATGCTTTTCGAAAAAAACTTTCCATAGCGCTTTCAGGTCTTCACGAGATAGAAGTACTTCATATGGCGAACAAAATTATCACGGCTGTAAGCCATTTAAATAGAACAAATCCAGAAACGATTTATAAAGAAATACTACAACTCATCAATCAAAATCCAAGAAATATAGAAAATGTCAGAATATTTCACACTATTATCGATTTATATATTGATAGAATAATAGGTGATGGAACGGTGCAGCAACAGGGCGGCATTCATGCATGGATCTCTCTCGACGAACTCACAAGAATATTTATGACCATCAAAGACTTCTTCTACAGCGCAGACCCAATGAAACTTAATGAAAAAGACCAAGGAATCCAAAAAGCTATTCGTGCGATAATCACAGGCGTACAAACCAGAAAAACTCAAATAATTCGAGAAGGGCTGCAAAATAATCTTCTTCAAAATCCGGAAATCATAGACATTATCGACCATCATCTCTGGGAAATCGAACGTCATTTAAGCTAAATTCAAAGCTAAAAAGGCTAGATAAAGGCAAAAATAGAACCCTTTTTCGTCAGCTTTGCATCTTAAGTGAAAAATACATATAAATTTTCTTGCAATGGGAAATGTATTAGTGTAAAATCCAGTCGCTTTTTGTCCGTAAATTCAGTGTTTTCCCCTACATTATGAGCAAAGACGACTATATAGTAGTCGAGGGAGTCGTTGTCGAAACTCTACCGAACACACAGTTCAGAGTGAAAATCACCGACCAGAAATTCCCTCATCTTATAGACCACATCGTCCATGCCACTATATCGGGCAAGATGAGGATCAATTACATCAGAATCTTAGAAGGCGACACCGTAACGGTGGAAATCAGTCTCTATGATCTCTCGAAAGGCCGTATTACTTTCCGCAACAAATAACTATGAAAGTCCGCTCATCCGTCAAAAAGATCTGTAACAAATGCAAAATCATCCGAAGAAAGGGTGTGATTCGTGTCATCTGTGAAACGAAAAAACATAAGCAACGTCAGGGATAATTTACTAACTGAATCACCACTATGGCACGTATCGCCGGAGTCAATCTTCCAAAGGAAAAACGAGTTGAGGTAGGACTTACCTACATATTCGGAGTCGGACGCAGCATGAGCAAGAAAATTCTCATGGAACTTCGCATCGATCTCAATACAAAGGTACAGGATCTTACTGAAGACGAGGTAAACAAACTTCGTGAACGTATCAGCAAAATGCAAACAGAAGGCGATCTCCGACGTAAAGTTCAGATGGATATCAAACATCTCGTGGATACAGGAACATACCGTGGACTTCGACACAGACGTGGACTTCCGGTCCGTGGACAGAAAACTCGAAAAAATGCACGTACTCGAAAGGGTAAGAAGAAGACAGTAGCAAACAAGAAGGTAGTAACGAAGTAACAGACACCGGAGGTGTCGGATCCCCAGACACGAAGTGTCCTGATCCCGTTCCCTCTCCCCCAACCATATATCACATTTAATCTCTCCCATGGCAGAAAACGATAAAAAACCGGCAGCGAAAGGACCAAAGAAAGAGGCTCCAATCGAGTCAACCGCCGACAAAGCGAAGAAGGCAAAGAAATCAAAGAGCAAGAGAAAGAGCGTTCCTGAAGGAAACTTCTATATCCACGCTGGATATAACAACACTCTCGTCTCAATTGCCGAGCCAAACGGTAACGTTATTGCTTGGGCTAGTTCTGGATCATGCGGATTCAAGGGAGCACGAAAATCAACACCATACGCAGCGCAGGTTGCCGCAGAAACGGCAGTCGAAAAATCAAAAGTATACGGACTCGAACGTGTTCACGTCTTTGTAAAAGGCGGTGGACCGGGCCGAGAGCAAAGTCTCCGTGGCATCGTGAATGCCGGATTATCTATTGAATCAATTACTGACACGACTGCTATTCCTCATAACGGCTGCAGGAAGGCTAGACCAAGACGTGTCTAAGTGATTGTACTCACGATATATTCGTACTCTAATTTTTACTATCAATGAAATATACAGGACCAGTTTGTAGACTATGCCGACGAGAAGGAGAAAAACTCTTTCTAAAGGGTGCACGTTGCGAAAGTAACAAGTGTGCTATTACGAAAGGTCGACCAGGACCAGGACAACACGGTCTCACATCCGCCACATCCAAGAAATCTGAGTACGCCAAGCAAATGCGCGCTAAGCAGAAGGCAAAGCGAATATTCGGCTTGAATGAGCGAGCATTCTCGAACTACTACGAAAAAGCAGCTGATTCCCAGAAAGTAACAGGTAACGAACTTCTTCGTTTGCTTGAACAGCGTCTGGATAACGTCATCTACCGTTCAGGTATCGCTAGCTCACGAGCACAAGCTCGACAGCTTATCGGTCACGGTCTTTGCACGCTCAACGACAAGAAAATAGATATCCCATCAATTCAAGTAAGAGTTGGTGATAAATTTGAGGTCCGAGATGCGAAGAAGAAGATGCCAATCTTAGTGGATGCCGCTGCGAAGAAACCTACAGCTCCACGATGGATCAAGGTTGATTTAAAGAATTTATCAGGTGAGGTAATTGCTCAGCCGGAAAAGGATGATTTTGAGAAAACAGTCGATAGTCAGTACATCATCGAGTACTATTCTAAATAATAGACCAGACATCGCAGATGTCGGATTGCGACCCCGTTTTTCTCTCCTGAATTACATCCCCCCACCCTCTAACCATTTTTACGCCATGCATCTCATCCAAGAAGAAATTGGTATTCCAAAAATCAAGACAGTAAAAATTGGTGAAAACCACGTTATTTTCACGCTTACTCCCCTTCCACCGGGTTATGGTGTTACGCTTGCAAATGCACTTCGACGTGTATTACTTTCTTCAATTCCTGGTGCATGTATTACAGGAGCCAAGATTGAGGGAATCAGCCATGAGTATTCAACGGTCAAGGGTGCCAAGGATAGCGTCTTGGATATGATGCTCAATATGAAGCTCGTCGACATCAAGAAACTCTCAAAGGAACCATCATGGATTATTCTCGATGTAAGTAAGGAAGGCGTAGTCAAAGCTGGCGATATCAAGACAACATCAGACGTTGAAATCACAAACCCAGACCAATACATCACAACACTCGAAAAAGGCGCAAAACTCCACATGGAACTCCGTGTCGAGAAGGGTGTTGGATACATTCCAGCCACCGTTCGCCAGAGAGAAGAGACTATTGCAAACATTGTTACGCTTGATTGTATCTACTCACCGGTCAAGAAGATTCGTTACGATATCGAATCAACTCGTGTCGGCCAGATGACAAACCTTGATAAGCTCACATTTGAGATCAAGACAAACGGATCTATCACTCCGGAAGACGCGATGAAATTCTCTGCAAACATCCTCCAGTCATACTTCAAGCTCTTTAACGAAGAAAGCATTGTTGTTGAACCTGAATTCATGAGCGACATCAATACCATCATGACAAAGCAGCATGAGGAAGACCAGAAGAAGCCAGCTCAGGAGTCCTATACTCCTATCGAGATCCTCGGTTTCTCACCACGTACACTCAACGCTCTTATCAATGGAGGTATCGGTTCAGTCGAGCAACTCTCACGCTGCACAGAATCTAAATTGACAAATCTCCGTGGTTTCGGTAGAAAGGCACTCGGAGAAGTTGCAGCAGCTCTGGAAACAAAAGGACTTAAACTATCAGAAGAATAGTAGACACCGCAGGTGTCCTGATCCCGATCCCCAGACACCGCAGGTGTCCTGATCCCGTCTCCTCCCCCCATAAACAAGAAATTTCTATTTAATCCCAGTATCCCATGCGACATCGCGTCAAAAAATTACAGAAACTCGGAACAGACAAGGAGCACAGCGTCTCAATCTTGAGAAATATCGCTGTCAGCCTCGTCATCAATGAGAAAATCCAGACAACTCGACCACGAGCTAAGGCCGTTCAGTCATACGTAGAAAAGCTCATTACAGTAGCCAAGAAAAAAGACCTACGAAGTGCTATCAAGCAGATTTTCAGCGCTATCCAACACGAGAATGCTTCAAAGAAGATTATTGAAGACCTCGCAAAGCGTTACGTTGAAAGAACATCAGGCTTCACTCGACGTCTTCGCGTAGGAAATCGAAAGGGCGACAATGCCGATCTTATTCAACTTGAACTCGTATAAATTCTTCATATTCAAAAACTATAATGACTACTTCAGCCAACAAGACATTCAGACCAAAGAAAGCAGATATTACCCGTAACTGGTATCATATCGATGCTGCCGGAAAGGTAGTAGGAAAAGTAGCCGTTATGGTTGCCGACCTCCTCCGTGGAAAAAATAAGCCGTATTTCGTCTCGAACATGGACTGTGGCGACTTCGTCATTGTTACAAACTTAGACCAGATCGTTTTCACAGGTAAAAAAGAAACCTCAAAGCAGTATATCTCTCATAGTGGCTACAAAGGTCACTTAAAGGCTATATCCCCTGCCGAGCTTCGAGTAACGGGCCGTACAGAGAACATCTTGATCGAGGCGGTAAAAGGAATGATTCCACGCAATAAACTACGTGATCCTATTCTTGAGAAGCTCAAAATCTTCACGGGACCAACTCACACGCACGAAGCACAGAAACCTGTAACTATCGAAGTCTAAACATTCAATTCAACCCTTTATGGCAACTACCAAAAAAACAACAACGGCAAAAAAAGTAGCAGCTCCTAAAAAGATAGCGGAAAAAGCAACGGAAACAGTCGCAACTCCTAAAGTTGCAAAGGCTGAAGTTGTGAAAGAAGCAAAGGTAGTAAAATCACCAAAAACACCTACGAAGCTTCCAGCACGAACAGGAGAATTCTTCTACGCCGCAGGAAACCGAAAAACATCTGTCGCTCGTGTTCGTCTTTACGACAAGGGCACAGGATTAATCGAGATTAACGGCATGAAAATCGAAGAGTATATCGGTGTCCCGGACAAGCGAGACTCTATCAAGGCTCCACTTCGAATAACAGGACACGGCAAGACATTTGATATTACGGTAAAAACAAGTGGTGGTGGAAAAAGCGGTCAGGCAGACGCTATCCGTCACGGCATCTCCAAGGCACTTCTCGCCTTCGACCCAGCCCTTCGTATCACCCTCAAGCGTGCCGGCTTCCTCACACGTGATCCACGTATGAAAGAGCGCAAGAAATACGGTCTCCACAGAGCTCGAAGAGCACCACAGTGGAGCAAGCGTTAACAGACACCGAAGGTGTCCGGATCCCGATTGCGACTTTACTCTACAACAATCCAAAAGACCCTGGAATCCAGGGTCTTTTTGTATATCAAAATTATATACGTCTCAAAAGAATATTCGACCAATCTCGACGCTCGCTAGTGACATACTCCCACTGGCCAGTTTGCTCAAGTAACGACTGTAACCCTCCGCAAAAAGCCCAGGAAATAAGGACAACATCACCAGAATGCGTTAATCGCCCAAGTTCGCTAGCTACAGCTTTCACATACTGAGAAAAATACAAAGCCGAATCATCCGGATCGATACCGCAAAAAACAAAAACTGCTGGATAATTAAGTTGCGGCAATTTAGCCAAAAATCCAAGCATATTATCACAAAACCATTGCGAGGGAGGTTGGGTTTCCATAGAAGATGCTGCAAGATTCATTCTTTCACCAAAAGCATAATGAGGAGGAATAGTATTGGTAAAAGTCCTATCTCGAGTCAAAAGAGATTCATATCCCTGCCCGGGAAAATAAAGATTTTCAAGATTATGCTCGACGCCTACATACGATCGAGCGCCGAACTGTTGCGCTAATGTTGGAACAGCTGTGGATATCGTTGGGGTACCACATCCTAAATCGAAGACTGTCTTTCCGCTCATTACTCGCAATGCCTGACCTTCAAAGCCAAGCGTGCCATTCCTTAAGGCAATTTGATTTATCAAATCATCAGAAAATCTCTCTCCGGGCATATTCACAAATTTGGTATTTTCAATATACAGAATATATTCAGGCGGAATCTCCCGAAGCTGAATTGCGGGGGGGGGGTTCGTTCCTGAGATTGAGATGACGGAGGTAGGTTCATAAGGAGACACATTATTACAATAATTTGCATTTAAGTAAATAGGCATTTTGAAGCTATGATCAGGCGCATTTTCAAGCACTTTGAGAAAAAACCAAAATATGATACCATAAGAACGGTAAGTCCAACTTTTCTACGTTAATCGTAGGGAAATGGTGGAGGCATTCAGACGCAAGTCTGGCACGCCCTTAAAAAAGACCCTCAGCAATGAGAGTCTTTTTTGAAACCAGAAATGGTGGACGTGACGGGACTTGAACCCGTGCCTGTAGAATGGTAAGTCCACCAGCCCAAACCTGGCACGCCCACTTACCAAATCACCTCTGGCATATCTCACACTAGCAAACCGTTCTGAACTTTCTCTGACATTTGGTTGAATAATTGTTACTATTTTTATGAAAAAAAATTATTGAATTATTTAAACTCTTAATTTGCCCCTCTAGTCAGGGTTTGCTAGTATAACCACACTATGAAAAAATATCTCATCTCGCTTCTGATAATTACAAGTCTCACTGGCTGCGGTCAAAATCCACTTCCAGCTCCGGCACAGAGCCAGAACGCTACGATACCTCCGGCAGCCACAGCCCAGGTCACCCAAGCAACCATCTACATGATCAAGCCCGACGACAATGGAGCTACGATAAATAGCGTAAAAGTCGGATGTGGAGATAGTGCCGTGCCAGTTACAGCGACAGCCACCAATTCATATGACGCCACGAATCCAGTCGCCTCAATCAACGCGGCAATGATGACCATACTCAATATGACAGCCAATCAGTTTCAGGCACAGAATCTTCAGAATCCCCTAGGCGATCAAGCATTATCCATTCAGTCGGTTGATCAAAATGGAACGCAGCTCGTTGTTCACCTCAATGGGCAGTTCAGTTTTGGAGGTGTTTGCGAGTTGCCACGAGTGCGCGCGCAGATCGAAGAAACCATCAAGAAAGCCGCTCTCCCGGGAAATACCTACACGATTGACTGGAATGGAGGTGGTCAAACAACTTGGAACAAAGCATTCAGCCTGAAGGATTAATAGTAGAAGTTAGACTCAACCATTATATGCGTTTCGACATTCTTTCTATCTTTCCGGCCATCTTTGATTCATATCTCAACGAGAGCATGTTCAAACGCGCAAAAGCGAAGAACATTCTCGATATAGAAGTACATGATATTAGGAAGTTTTCCAAAGATCGACATCAGAAGGTCGATGCCATCCCCTACGGTGGCGGTCCGGGAATGGTAATGACACCGCAACCGCTCTATGATGCCATTATGCATGCAAAAAAGTTCAACAAGGGACCGGTAATCTATCTCTCTCCGAGAGGAAAAATGCTTACGCACAAAAAAGCGCAATCGTTGGCAAAGAAACCTGGACTGATTCTCGTCTGCGGAAGATACGAAGGAATCGATCAACGTGTTATCGATCTCTGCGTGGATGAAGAACTTTCTATCGGAAAGTATGTCTTAACCGGAGGTGAGCTGCCCGCGCTCGTCGTCTTGGACGCCGTCTCACGTTTCATTCCCGAGTTCATCGGCAAACATGACTCCGTCGTAGAAGAATCGTTCTCAGAGGCTCTGGAGGGCAAAAAAGAATATCCTCACTACACACGTCCACCCGTCTTCATGGATATGGAAGTTCCGGAAGTACTTCAATCCGGCCACCATGGAAAAATCAAAGAGTGGAGAAAAGGAAAATTAACATGATAATGGCACTATTAGCTGGGATACGACATGCACTGCACGCGATCGGTTTCGCGCTTTTTGGCGAAAAAAATAAAACTGGCTATACAATCAACTGCTACCCCCATAAACCTTGGCCGACATACACACTATGGAATATGACTCATGTATGCGGATTCAAACTTACAAAGATACATAATCCACAAGGACCGACTATTCTGTTCAAGGACTCTACCATCATAGACGCAACAACACTTCCACCCGAAGCCTCGAAATGGATAAATGGAAAATGCCTCGACATTAGCAAGAGTACGGTCGCAAAAATCTTCACAGAAGTTACTCATCGAAATCTCTCGGTCGATCCGGAAAAATATCATGGCACCATGGTGAAAAAATCAGAACGCAACGCATCTCATGATGGACAAATCATCGAGGGACCTATCGCAAATCCAAATCCTAAGTATGTCTACGAACGGCTTATTGACAATAAAATAAACAACACAAATGAGATAGAAGATCTGCGCGTAGTAATTGTAGGATCGCAAATTCCTCTCGCATACAAGATTCATCGGTCAATACATGACCGTTTCAAAAGCTTTGGAAAAAACACCATAATGACAATAACAAACGATGTATTAAGTAAAAAAGAGCAGGAAGAAATCCTCGCAATCGCCAAAAATATATATTTAGATTTTGGAGAAATGGACGTATTGCGGGATAAAACCGACCATCAAATCTACGTGGTAGATATCAATAAAACAACAGTATCTCCACCGGCTGACCTTTCTTATTCGCAACGAATAAAGGCCCTCCGTGTAATCGGAACCGCTTTTCAGGAAGAGTTTTAAGCTAAAATACTCCATGGAACCCTTGACTAACATAGAAAATAATGTTAAGATTTTGTCTTATAAATTTCACAACGAATGAGATTACTAGGCCCAGAAGACATATACGGAGACGAAATTGAGCCCGTTCCGACACCTATCAAAGATGATAGTCACTTCTTCGAACATGTAACAAAAGTTATTGGTCCAAACGCCGTACGAGCAGGAACGTGTGTTATGCATGTAGGAGACCCAGGTCATATAGAGATGCTTGGATTTGCCACTAATGCACTCCGCAACCTTCCTTTAGAATCATCAAATACGAGGACCATATTCATGCAAGAGCACGAGGGGGAAAGAATAAAAGCCATCGCTAATCTCCTCGAGACTCAATTTGTTCTTCTTACCAATCGGCAGATGTGGTAGGTCGATCAGGAAACACTTCTAAATGGAAAATATACACAGCCTCCATTTAGTATTTATCGGCACCTGCAAAATGAAAAACTCACCAAAAAACCAACAGCCTGTTATTCAATTGATCTGGGAGCCATACCGTTGCAGGGCGGGCATTGGCAATTATCGGATGTCATTCTCAAGAGACATATAGCACAAAAACATAACGATGGACCGTTCACAGTTCATCAAGAAGGAGAAATAAGAATAAGTCTCACCCTAGGCATGATTGTTTTTGTATCTGATATAAGAGAAAAAGACGTTATACCGTTAAGCGAAGAGGAGTAACGAGTAAAACCCTTCGAACGATACGATATCATCAATGATACAAAGCTGAATACATATGTGATATACTTCAGATATGGGGATATTTGAAGCTAGCCAACACAAAAATAGCACTGGGCTTTCGACCTTTGAGGTTAAACAACGTCTCATTCAATATGGGCCAAATAAGCTTGAGCTAAAGAGGAAAAAATCATTAATCATAAGTTTCTTCGAAGAGTTCAAGGATTTGATGGTTATTATTCTCGTCATCGCGACGATTATTTCTTTCGCCGTGGGTGAAGTAAGTGATGGATCGGTAATTGCTATCATTATTATTCTCAATGCTACCATTGGATTTGTACAGAAATATCGCGCGGAAAAAGCCGTAGAAGCGCTAAAAAAAATGCTCGCGCCGCTTGCTCGGGTATTACGTGATGGAGAGCAAAAAATGATTGCCGCGGAAGAAATCGTTCCGGGAGATATTCTCATTTTAAATGAAGGAGACTTCATAAGCGCGGATGGTGAGGTATTTCATGTGAACGAATTCCAAACGCAAGAAGCGGTACTCACCGGAGAATCGATGCCCGTAGAAAAATCGCTAGAGGAAGAGAATAGAAAGGTGTACATGGGGACGATGGTCGCGCACGGAAGTGCGCGAGTCGTCGTGACACAAACGGGTGCGTTCACCGCTTTCGGAAAAATAGCTTCTCTCACGACCGCTACAGAAAAAGACAAAAGCCCGTTAGAAAAAGAGCTCGGTCATGTAGGTATATTTGTAGGAAAAATCACATTGGTCATCGCCGCTATTCTCGTGGGCTATGGATATATAGTTCAAGGAATTTCTATATCAAAAGCCATTCTATTCGCCGCATCAGTGGCAGTTGCCGCAGTACCGGAAGGCTTACCGGCCACTATCACTATCGCCCTTGCCATCGGAGTTCAGCGTCTCGCGCGCAAAAACGCCATTATGAAGCAACTCTCATCAGTAGAAACGCTCGGCTCAACAACCGTAATCGTCAGCGACAAAACAGGAACGCTTACGAAGAATGAAATGACTGTTCAGAGATTAATCACCTCAGGATTATATTTCGACGTCGAAGGAAGTGGTTATGAACCAAAAGGAAAAATATGCGAGAAATCAACGAAAAACTCGCACACGGCATGTGCCGAAACCGATATGATTGCTCGCATTTGCAATCTTTGTAACAATGCAAAACTGATAAAAAATCAAGAAACAAACCAGTGGAATATTCTTGGGGATCCAACGGAAGCCGCACTTTTGACGCTCGGAGAAAAGTTGGGGCTTACACAGGAAGAAGCACTTACAAAAGCGGAAATTATGCACGAGCTTCCATTTGATTCCAAAAGAAAAAGAATGAGCGTAATCGTAAAAGAAGATGGTCGCAGAATGCTCCTCGTAAAAGGCGCTCCTGATATGATTATGAGAATTTGTACGAATATATCAATGGATGGAAAGATACACACATTCAATGAACGTGAACGCGAACAAGCACTCAAAGACAACGAAGAAGGTGCCAAAAAAGCACTCCGTATGATCGCTTTCGCCTACAGAGAATTAGATAATGAAGGCAATATGGATACAGAAAAATACACGATTAATGATACGGAAAAAGACCTCACGTATCTAGGAATGTGCGGCATTATCGATCCGGCTCGACCGGAAGTTGCGGAGGCTATAGAACTGACGCACAAGGCAGGAATTCAAGTATATATTCTCACGGGTGATCATGGGCTTACGGCAAAAGCAATCGCGGATAGTATAGGACTCCATAGCAACAACATCATCACCGGCGAAGAACTACAGCGTATTACAGACGAAAAAATCCAGGAATTTTTTGCAAATAAAACACCAACCATTTTCGCAAGAGTCAGTCCGGAAGATAAATTACGAATTGTCTCTCTACTAAAAGACAGAGGTGAAATTGTCGCCGTCACCGGCGATGGTGTGAATGATGCTCCCGCGCTTAAACGTGCGGATATTGGCATCGCAATGGGCATAGCAGGCACAGATGTTTCGAAAGAAGCTGCCAATATGGTTCTCGTTGATGACAGTTTTTATACCATTGTCGCGGCCATTCAGGAAGGTCGTACTATTTATGAAAATCTCAAAAAATTCATTATGTACATTTTCTCCAGCAATATCGGAGAGTTATTTGTAATATTTGGAGCCATAATTTTACGCCTCCCAATGCCACTAACAGCCATCATGATGTTGCTCGTAAATATTGGTACAGATATATTTCCCGCGCTTGCCCTGGGCGTTGAACCAAGCAAAAATTGCTATATGGAAACAAAACCGAGAAATCCCGAAGAAAAAATACTGCAGTCATCTTTCATAAAACGTATGGCATTTATTGGGGTAATTATAGGTATAACAGCGCTCGTGGCTTACGTGCTAGGATTACGTCTCTATGGCCAAGAAGAGGCCATGACGCTCACGTATATCACTCTCGTGATTGCTCAACTTTTCAACGCCTACAATGCGCGCAGTGCCACGGATTCAGCCTTTAGAAAACCATTTGAAAATATATACCTTGTAGGAGCTATTATACTATCGTCAACAGTCGCCATAGCCACCATCCAAATTCCATTCTTACAACAATATCTCAAAACAACCTCACTTAACATGAATCAATGGACCATAGCTTTATCGCTCGGGGCAATAACGCTCTTCGCGGAAGAAATACGAAAATATATTATTCGAAGAAAAAATACCGCATTATAAAAATATATGGATCTTCTTAATCATCTTCTCCAGCTCGGCAAAAAAGAATTACGAGTGAAAATAAAAGTCACACCATCCTCCCCGAAAAATGAGGTAACCGGAGTTATGGCTGATGGAGCCATAAAAATCCGCATTCATGCTACACCCGAACAAGGAAAAGCAAACGCGCAACTCATTAAATTTCTCGCGGAAACACTTGATATAGATACGGATGATATAGAGATTGCATCCGGCCACACCTCTTCACGCAAAGAATTTCATATTAACCTATCCCGACATTTCTAATGGAAAAACTCACCGACATCTCCAATATCAAATATCTCCTGAATATTTTCGCGGATAAGGCCTCAGCAAAAAAACGCTTCGGCCAGAACTTCCTCGTAAGCGAACACGTCCTCAGTCAAATTGTCGAAGCCGCAGAGATAAGCGATCAAGACACCATCGTAGAAATCGGCCCGGGGCTCGGCGTACTCACGCACGAGCTCACTCAGCGCGCAAAAAAAGTTATCTCCATCGAAATGGATCGCGAAATGGTAGGCATCCTTCAAAAAACCATCGCCCGCGAACCGACAGCAAAAAATTTGACACTTATCGAACAAGACGCACTCAAGTTCGACATATCAACCATCGATACTCCCTATAAACTCGTCGCAAATCTCCCCTACAACGTCGCTACGGCCATCATACACAACTTCCTCGTCAAGACTGCCTATACGAAACATCAGCCAACGCTCATCGTCGTCCTCGTCCAAAAAGAAGTCGCCGACAAAGCCTGTGCCACGTGGGGTGACCACAATGTCCTTTCCCTTACCCTTCAGCCATTTGCCACATTAAAAGTTATCAGTGATGTATCCCCCGGCTCTTTTTACCCTGCCCCAAAAGTCACCTCCTCCATTCTCAAAATCACTCCTCGCGCGACTCCCCTCCTCCCCCAAGAGCTCTTCGCTACCTATTTCAAACTCATTCACAGTGCCTTCACGCAAAAACGTAAAACGCTTCCAAACGGCCTCCAATCTATTATTCCCAAAAAGGACCTTCCCAACCTTCTCACCAAAGCCGGAATCGATCCCATGGCTCGTCCTCAACACCTTAAGCTGGACCAATGGGTCACATTAAGCCAAGTTCTTCACGCGAACATTGCTGAATAGAACTTTATTGAATCATCTCGGCAATATTCAAAATTTCTTCAGGGAATCCAAGCGTACGCGCAACCCCAATAGCCTGCGATGTAACATGCCCCATCTTCATCTGATAGTCCGCAATAAGCCTCATGGCACCTTCGCTCTTTTCGGCATGACCGGAAAAATAATGAGGAACGGCAATCTCAGGATGAGCCTGCGTGAAACGATCAATCATCTCATGATTATGAAGTGCAACCGCAGTACGCGTACCTTTTTCAGTAATCGAAGCGAGGATTCCGCTTGCCAATGCTGCCTGATATCGTGGTGATGTGGTTGAAAAAATTTCATCAAGCAGTGCGACCGTCACTCCACCTTTTTTAGCTTCAATAAGCGCGAGGAAGTCCTTCCAAAAAGTAATTTCGTTGCCGAATGCACTTAAATTATTACTGTGTTTTGCCAAAACTCGATCGAGGTAAATCACCTGATCAACAAGTGGCATCGTAGCCGATTGTGCGGGAGCATAACCCGTACTCAGAGACCAAAGCAGTCCAACCGTAGCTTTCTTGAGCCAGAATGTCTTGCCTGACATATTAGCGCCATTGATAAGCTTTACACGTTCCGGATCATCAAACCGTACGTCACTCATTGTTTGTTCCCCCTGGGATCTTTTCAAACTCCACGCACCATTCATTGTAATTTCTCCTGTTGTATTAAATTTCACCGGTGTTTGTTTTTGGAGTTTAATCATAAGCCCCATGAGAAATAAACTTGTGGTCTGGCGAAGATTTTTACGAAGATCCTCAGCGCCAAAGTGAGATGACTCCCCAAGAGATAAAACGTTATGAACAATGGTAGAATCAACATGACCCCTAAGATATCCAATATCGCCACCGAGAGTATTCTGGTAGGCAACATCGTTACGTACAGGATGGTTACTACCACGACGTTCATCATATTTATGAGCTCGAAATTCAATAGCATGTTTCACCCGGAACGCCTCAAGCTTTTTACCCAAAGCCGCTAAATCAGTTCCAATCTTCATAAATTTCGCGAGAATATCAGAATTTACAGCAACCACTTCGTTCATAAATCGATCTCGATGATATACAAAGTTCTCTCCTCGCGCGTATACCTTTTCATCAAAATTTACACGATAACCGGATCCATGCTTCTGAAAGAGAAACCACTCTACCAACTCATGCAAATGGGAAAAATTATCACCTGAGAAGGGGCCGGAGAAGCCCTGAAGACGCTTCAGGTCATTATAATATCGTTCGCAGAACGAAGAGTGATTACCATCCCGGATAATGCCACTACCGCGACGAACAATTTCGGCATACTCTTGTTCAAATAATCGAAATTCAGCCTGTAGCACATCGGAACCGTCCTTGAGATACACCGAAGCAATCATATCGCGAAGCTTCTTCCCGGAACGAAGAAGTATATCCTTCGGAACATGACTATATTTTATTCTACCCTGGAGCTCGTCTTTTTTACTCATAAATTGCTTGGAAAAACCGGATTGCAATGTGTTAGCAATTTGCCGAAGGTGAACAGAATCAAAGGCACGAAGAGAAGACAAATACTGCTCAATAGCATCCTGCGAATGAAGGAGAAGATGAAGCCCGACAGCAAAAGCCTCTTCACGAGGCATTGGTCCGTCATCTGGATGATGTTTTTGTGCAGACTTGATTCTCGGCTTCAGAAGAGATTCCAAATATGGACGCAACGTATCAAGGTCATAATCAAAAAGTGAGCATGGCGGAAGAGCATGAAGAAGAGCTTGAAGGCGGGTAGCTTCACCAATAATCTCAGTAGAAAGCGACTTTTCGCATATCGTACGACCCGACAAAAGCGCTACGGGCATAAAACCATTAATGAGAGTAACATCACTAAAAATTGCAGAAAGGATCTCGCAATCATCCTGATTTTGCTTATGCTCAAAATACGAAGCATGGGACTCAATGGTATTACATAAAGCCTTAATACGACCAGGACAAACAACGCCACCCCACTGCTCAGCATTTTTTTCTTCATAACGCGAAGCAATCTCTAGAAATGTACGAGTATCAGAATCAGAACAAACAGGAAGTTTCCCGGGAATTCCTTTCAAGAGAGCATTTTTATGATTTTCCAGAACGGAATCATGCCAAAAATCCAGATAATGTTTATGCTCCAACCATGAAGCAAAAGAGTGAAGAAATCGAGGAGTAGGACGAGTGATATCATTTGAAGTGATCGTTAATGCAGGATCCTTTGCGCGAAGAAATTCTTCGTAACCCTGAGAATAAATGGGATAAAGTGCATTCAAAGCCTCCAGCACATGCGGATGCGTCACTACTGCCTCCATAGTGTCGTTGCCATATCTACCGGACTCGGATATATCCCGCTTCTGCAAAATATCCTTCAGCTCCTGCTCTTCTTGTAGAAGTTTTTTGTAGGCATCAAGCTCTTGCTGAAATGGAAACGCATCACCAAGAAGAAACGCATTAAACTCAAGATAAGATATCAAATCATCACGATTATTAGCATCGCGATCATGCTTACCAAAAGGATTCAACTCAAGATTAAATCGCACAAAACCATCCGAATTACGAAGAGCGCGCGCAAAAAACTCAAGCGTATCACGGACGGCATACTCACTATCCACCATAAAGCCAAATCCCTCGCTCTCCGCAAGAAGAGAAAAAAGCCGCTGTCGCTCCATGGTCTCCTGGGAAGTAAGACGTGGTGTATTTAGCACAAACTGATGGATAGCACCAAAACAATTATTAATAGTACGCCAATCCAAATGCCCATCTTCCCGTTCAGCGCCACAAAGGGAAATCGCCTGCATTTGCCGGAACTCAGCATCTTCACTAAAAAGATGGAGAACAGATTTTTCATCTCTATGTTCGGGAAACAAAAGATGGAACTTCGCCTCCGCTTGTTTAAGTCTCTCTCGCTCTTCTGGACTATAACTCAGTATCGGGGGGAAACTAGCTGCTCGATCACAAAGAATTTGAGGAAAACCGCCCTGAAGATACGCCAAGGCTCCATCAATAATCGGCTGCGGCAGCCCCATATCACGCGCTACATCAAGAGCCATGGAATCGCCATATCCCGGCTGTAATTTATGAGTATACGTAACTTTTTTATCAGCAGTAAGAAAAGTATGAAGGTGATATAACCCAACACTCTGATCGCCACTCAGACGAGAAATAAATGTTTCATTATGTGTCGCAAGAAAAAATCTCGCTCCCCGCTGACGAAGATAAAGATCCACGGCTACAAGAATTCGATATTGATCTTCCGGCGAAGTGGTAGAAAAGCCCTCGTCGCAGCACACAAACGGTTTCTTTTGAAACTCAGCAATGGCCTGTATCCAATCCATAATTTCCCTTCCAAATGCACTTAGATCTTGAGAAGAATCTGTCGCGGCCCTATCGAGATAATGGAATGAATCATAAAGTTCAAAATTACCTTCACGGCAAGGAGCATGGCCGAAGCTTTGCGCCAAAAGCTGCATATAAAACTGCTTTTTAAGCTCAAAAGATTTTCCGGACATATTACTTCCGGTATACACCGTGAAAGGATTCTCTCGCGGTGAATCATTTGTCACCTGACCTTTCTTCGCGCGTGAAAAATTCCATCCATCAGAAAATTCCAATGATCGGGTAGAATCAAATGTAGCCCTAGAGAAATCATAAGTTTTTGCAATATCTGCAAAATCCAAAAAGGTACCAACCTTAGAAAGAAGCGGAGAAAGGACTTCGCTTACATGAGAAAGGGTGTTTTCTGCGTCCGAATCTTTTTTGATAAAATCAGGCGTAAGTTTATCCACTACTATCTGAAGAGTTTGAAATCGAATAGCCAAAGTGTCAAAAAAAGGATGTCCAATGTCTCGCAACTGCACAACAAACTTCGGCAAACCCTCTACGCCAAGCCGTAACGCTTCCAGAGCATCTTCTGCATCCTGAGTACCCATTCGATACGCCTGAAGAACCGTCATCTGATGACCACTATAATCGCTAGTGAGTTGAAAGAATATGGCAATGCCCTGTAAAATATTCGCTGAAGTATCTTTGAATTGAACCAATTGGCGAAGGTGGGGCTGAATTCGAAGGAGGTCAATCAGCGCTTGCCGCTTACTAATCTGAGATATATCCACCGATGGAGTACGAATAAAATCAAAAATATCAGCACCATGAAGATAACCCTTCAGGGAATCCGGAGTTGATGATGTATCTCCTCGTTCTGGACCTTTTCCACCAAGCTCCACATCGGCGCTATGCACATGATAGGAAGCGGGCTGAGATGTTCGAAAAAGAGTCTCCAAGGTAACATCATGAAGAATATCCTCAGCGTTTTCTTTGTGCCCATTTCCGCTCAGAGAGGAGCGAGCACTGGAAAATTGTTCAGAAGATTCCTGCGTCCCATCAATGAGACGCCCATCTTCTTCATCAGGGCCGGATAGAGGTCTTGTTGCCATGTTATTGCCAAAAGCTTAAAAGGTAGCATTTTATAGGGAAAATAAGAACCTTTACAAGCCAAAAGACCCACTCAGCCTCAGAATCATAGACAAAAACAATAAAACATGATACAATAGAACATAAAATAAAAAAATAAACACATGGCCGATATACCAACAAATCCAACGGTTCAGACACTAGAAGCGCCATCTCTTCCTCCAAAAACCGAAGTCATCAAACCCGGAGCAACGGTTGAGGATATAAAAAAGAACGTAGAAGAAGCGATGAAGCTTCTAGATATTCCTGAGGCACAAAATCAGGTTATAGCTGGCATAAGCGATACGGTACAAAAACAACTCGCTCAGGCAGCCCCAGAAAGCACAGATGATGCAAAAACAATCAACACGCTTTTTCTGGGAATTCTAAGTGTAAAAAAACTCCTTGAACACGAAGATATCACCTCTCAATACGGCGAACTGATTAAATTATGGGAAAAAGATCTTAATGATCCGAGCTACAAAAGAGATGCTCTAACAATTCAAAGGCTAAAAGATCTCCTACGAAGCGTTCAGGAAGAAGCCAGGGAAGTTAGGTCTTAGTTTAATCAAAAACAACCTTTAGCTGTTCATTCATCTCCAGGACTTTTGCGCGTGCCGCGGCAGCGAAATCATCCGGTCCAAATTTGTCAGATTTTTCATATGCGAAATTTATCTCACGTGATGAATTAATAATGGCACCCATTCCCCCGGGATTGAAACATGGAAGAACGTCTTCAACTGTGGCTCCCTGAGCTCCGAATCCAGGAACGAGAAAGATCGTTTCCGGCATAATTTTACGAAGGGCTTTCGCCTGCTCTGGATACGTCGCGCCAACGACGGCACCAGCGCATGAATAACCTTCTTCTCCTACGTCATCAGCCCCCCATGATTCCGCAAAATGTCCAACCGTCTCATAAAGCGCATGCGTTTGCGCTCCACCGACACCAACCGCGAGGTCCTGCAGATCTCCGGAACTTTTATTGGAAGTCTTCACGAGAACAAATATTCCCTTTCCTTCCTTTTTACAAACATCCATAAATGGCTTAATGCCATCCCAGCCGAGATAAGGAGTCACCGTAATGCTATCAGCATCGAAGGCTGCAATTTTTTCACCAAACACTTCGGTCGTGCCGAGAAACGCCTGCGCATAAGCCTCAGCCGTCGATCCAATATCATTGCGCTTCGCATCAGCAATAGTGAGAAGTCCTTTGGATTTTGCATATTTCAATGTATCGGCAAACGCCTGAACACCATGCGCGCCAAACATTTCATAGAAAGCAATTTGTGGCTTAACAACCGGAACCAAATCGACAACAGCATCGATAATACCCTTATTGAATTCAAAAATAGCCCGAGCGGCAGCGGCAAAAATATCTTGAGGAAATGCACTACGGGCGGCACTTCGAATCGACTCAGGAATCTTATCCAATCTCGGATCTAATCCCACGCATACGACACTCTTCTTTGCGCGAATCGCTCGTACCAATCTGTCTGAAAAATGCTCTGCCATGATATAAGTGTAAAAAAATTATAATCCCATCTTTGCCGCCCACCCCTGTGGATCAGCTTTATATTCTAAAACCTTTTCGAATTGCTCCTGCGTAATCATCCCTTTTTCTTTCGCGACATCCAAGAGCGTATCAAAATCGGTCAACGTATGAAGCGCGACTCCCTGCTCCTTAAACATTTCATATGTTGTCGGAAAACCATAGGTAAAAATCGCAATCACATCACTCGACTCACTCCTGCCCTCCGCCTTCAAAACATCAATCGTCTTCAATGAGCTTCCACCGGTAGTTACCAAATCTTCGATGACAATCGTCTTACTCGCCTCAATTAAATTTCCCTCAATCTGCTTACCGGCACCATGTTCTTTTGGCTTAGGACGGACGTATACCATCGGAGCCTTTAATTCCATAGCCGCAAACGAAGCCCAGGGAATTCCGGCTGTTGCGGTACCCGCATATACAACCTCGGAAGCATTCCATCCTCTCTGCGCACAAACTTGCGTTGCCAATTCACACAAACCATCAACTATTTCTTTTCGCTCACTGACATAAGAAACCAACACACGATTATCGGTATAAATCGGCGCCTTCATGCCGGAAGTATACGTAAAAGGAGGATCAAAACTAATCTTCACAGCCTTTACGCTGAGGAGAATTTCAGCAATGCGTCGTGAATCCATAAAATTGAAGTAAAAAAATAGCGCTCGCGCAGGAGTATAAACCACGAGAAAGCGATGAGGAAAGCGAAATATTGATCAGTTGACTGATTCCCCATTTTTTAGATGAGTAATTCCACCCAAGGTGAACTCTTACGAGAGCTCCCGGGGATAGCAAAGCACTCATTTATGAGAACATTTAGCTTTAAAAAATAAATTTTTATTCAAAAAAGATTATTTCAACTCAATAAAATAAAAAGTAAAGTAGTGTAACTTAAGACATTCAGAGCTAAACCCTCTGGTCGACCAGACTCCAGTAGGGGTTCAGCTTTGAAAACAAACGGACTCATAGAGACAGACATCAAAACCGATAATGGTAAAAAGTGGGGGCGGCAATCGCTGCAATCTTAACAAAAATATATATTTCCCCAGAACTACATTTTATATGAGAAGAGGTACGAAAAACATACCTGAACGTATATGAAACGTCAGAACGCGCACGTTTAATAAAGCTTATACCAAGCCTAATATGCATGCTTTCTTCCAACAGAATCGCGATGACTCACGCCGAAATCACTATTTTTTCGAGCCTTTTTATGATCCATAGCCGGACCTTCGGTACAAACAGTAATACCTGTATCATCCAAGCAGCAATTACCACAAACTCCAAATCCGCATTTCATATAACGCTCTACGGAAACCTGACACGCCACTTTTTCCTTGAAACAAATATCACTCACGCGTTTCATCATCACCTCCGGACCCACGGCAAATACGATTGTCTTCTTTAATTTTTTCTTACCTGCAGCTGTCTTTTTCATCTCAGCGATGAGCTTTTCGAGGATTGGAGTATTGTAGCCTTTCACGCCGACAGAACCATCGTCGGTAGCAATATGAAGTTTCGTATTTTTAATTTTCTTCACACGATCCGTATAGAGAAGATGTTCTTTTGAACGTGCACCAACAATGAAGTCGATGGTACATTTTTTCGATGAAGCCTCCATTGCCAAATTATATAACGGGGCTGCACCATAACCACCGCCAACCGTAATTAAATGATCACCCGGTTCATACGCGAATGCTTTTCCAAAAGGTCCTCGTATGCCCACGCGATCCCCGACCTTCATCTCATGAAGTTTCTTCGTCATGTCGCCAACAGCAAAAATCGTGAGCCAAAACTCGCCTTTGCCGCTATCATAAGCAATAGACATCGGCTTCTCATCAACACGCGGAATCCAAATATTTACAAACTGTCCGGGACGTGACTTCAAATCATAGGCAAACACAAACGTCTTCACGTGCGGCGTTTCACGGATAATTTTACTTATAGGAAGTGTAATCGGGAAGGTATCGTGTTTCAGAACGTTCATAGTTTTTTCGAAGAAAAAATGATTGCTGTTTGATGATATTACTCGTGCATACCACCTATTAAATCTCTTATTTTTTTCACGTTATTTGTACGGCACCACTCATCCATCTCTTTCGTCATAAGGCCAAAAACCTCAACGCCGCGGTAATAAACCGCCGTGCCAACACCAACAAGCGTGGCACCTGCCATCATCATCTCCAGAGCATCACGACCGTTCGTAACACCACCGGTTCCAATAATGGGCAATTTCGTAGCCTTCGAAACTTCATGCACAATACGAATCGCCAACGGCTTAATCGCGGGACCGGAAATTCCTCCAACTCGATTAGCTAAAATTGGTTCACGTGACTCAAGGTCGATAGCCAGGCCCGGCCCAACCGTATTGATACAACAAAATCCATCCGCTCCGGCGGCCGCAACCGCCTTCGCAATCTCCACAATACTCGTCACATTCGGCGACAACTTCACAATCACCGGCACTCGACCAACTCTCTTTTTCACCTCCCTACAAACCTCCGAAGCGTCATCCCGCGAGCAAGCAAATGGCTTTCCAAACTCATCCTCTACATTCGGGCAAGAAATATTCACCTCAATAATATCCGGGTGCAACTTCGCAATCTCCTCGGCAATCTCCCCGTAATCAGCCTTACGGCCGGCAATAATATTCGCAATAATCGGCGCACGTTTACGTTTATTATACTCAGCCAACTCGACTTTCGCCTTCTCAATACCGGCATCCGGCACTCCAACCGCATTCAACATGTAATGTTCATTGGCGATCATTACCGGATTCGGATGACCCTTGTGCTCGGTCAACCAAAGCGATTTCGTCGTCACTCCCCCAGCGCCACTTTCAATCACATGATGAAAAGATGAAGCCGTAATCCCTAAAACCCCTGATGCCAGCACCAACGGATTCCGGAATTCTACGCCACAAAATGTTACGGAGAGGTCGCTCATGTTGCACCAACTATAGCAAAAGACCTACCGGAGCTCAACCTCGACTTTGGCTTTATGCAGAACGACTACAGGAAAAGATAGCCCCCATTTTCAAGCCTCTACTCGTCGGCGCCAAATTATTAACACGGGCTCCCCTGCCATCATCGAGACCAAGTGAAACAAAATGCCCAAAATCATAACGATCTGAAACACTTGTATAATCACCAACAAGCATAGGAATGCCTACAAGTCGCGCATTAACCATATCATTGAGAAGTGCAATCGCTGTAGGGCGAGTCAATGTTGTAATTTCAAGACCGGCGAGAATACCCGCGGCAACATACCAATTTTTGGCAGGCTTTCCGTCAGAAAGTTTCACCGATCGATGATCTTCTTCCCAATATTGCATAAGCAATTCAAGCTCTGCTCTACGATTCTCAAGCTCATGAAAAGCATGTTTTTCCCGAAAAGAAAGAAGTTGTCCTCCCATTACGTTATCCGCAAAATGTGAGGCAAGCAGATCTGTCTGCTGAAAAAAGTTCATACCATACGTACCAGAAATGGGATGCGTCGAAGTCTGTCTCCATTCAAGTTCACCCTGCGCATGAGCAAAAGTCTGTTTATCATATAATGAAGGAGCAAAAAGCGCCTTATGATTATGTTGCGCAATCTCATTCTCATCAAGACCAACCATAGTCGACGGCTTGCCATTACCAAGCACGCGGGGATGAAGAGAAATCATATCGCCCATTTTTCTTGCGTTGCTAATCTCTTGCTCAGTAATATGAATCTTCGGAATCTGTGCTTCGGAAATAGCAATACCACGAACACTCTTGAGAAAATTTGCTCCAAAAAATCTACCCTCAAGTCCACCCATACGATCGCTCACCTCTCGCCAATCAGTAATAATACGAGACTCTTTCATTTCAGGAAGCGACCGAAGAGCAACCACCTTCGCGACCGTACCTCTACGTTGCGTTTCAATACTCGCCATCACGGCAGCCTGAGCATCCGGACTCATATGCCCCTTCAAGATTTCAAGAGCCCGTAACGCCACTGCAGCACCCTTGGGATCATTTCCTTCAGAGGGAAAAATAGTGGGACGAGGTATTCGAGGTGCCATGGAAATGTCATAAAAACATAAAGGCACCACTTTACCAGCTATTTCAGAATATGTCAACACATAAAGCTAAATACACCAAATATTTGTCGCTCATCTCCGATTAACCTACAATGCAAACACATTTTCTAACCTTATTCTCTTTATGCGAAAAAATATCCTCACCCCTGTTCTCTGCGCTAGCGCCATAGTCGGCACACTCATGCTCTCAGGCTGCGGAAGTAGCACAACTACTCCAATCACCACCACACCAATAGCTACTTCCCAGACGACTCCCGTCACATCACTTACGGCAACAGCAGCCATGACCGGCGCAGACATAGGAACAAAACTAACAACAGCAGGATTCGCTTTCACCGCCGAAGATCAAGCGAGCAAAATTGCAAAATTATCCACAAAAGATGCCGTATCCAAAGGCACAAAATTTAAAATGAAAGGAACCGATGGAAACAATGTCGACGTAACAGTTCTTGAACTCTCAAAAACAGAAAAGATGAATGAGCTCAAAAAGGAGATTGACGCGCAATTCACCATCGTAAAACAAATCAGCCCTACGATGAACACAGGATTTATCGACGTAGGTGCGGAAAATCTTCTCACGATGATTAGTTACCGTACGGCCGACAAAGACCTCGCGATCAAGGCAACTCTCGCTATAACGAAAAAATAACAGAAAAAGGCGCTTTGCTTTCGCAAAGCGCCTTTTTTCATTCAAAATTTACTTGTTCGTATTAAAACTAAAGTACGAATACTCAGACCAATCACCTTCTGTGAAACTATTATTCATAGCCTGAACACGGAATCGGAATTCATTGTCACCGGCAAGAGCCGGAGTTAAATATGATATATCGGGAGTGGAATAGGTATGAACTGTCTGCCAATCCGCACTGCCGCACGTATCGCACTGTATTTCAACATGATATTTATAGGAATCCTCAATTGGACTCCAGCGCAATAACGCCTGTCGTGGATAGTTCGTTAAAATAGCATTATCGTCAGGAGAAATAATGTCAGGAGTTCCAACGGCAACAATCGCAGCAGGAATAGCAACTTTCAAAGTGTTCTTAGACTGAGCCACAATTTTTTTACCGTTACCAACACTTTTCACGGCAACCATACGGTACGCATATGTCGCACCAGGCTCTACATTGTACCATGTTGTACCACTCGACCATTTATCGACAACCATCGAAACAAATGATCCGGGAACTTTAAGACCGTTAGAGGCAAGTCTCCATCTTTCCAAACGATAAGCATCAAATGCAACCGTACCATTCATGGAATAGGCAAACGTTGGAATTTTACCATTCTCCCATGCGCTTACGCTTAAGCTTACCGTAGCCTTCTTGGACGAGCCAGGAATCGAAACAGGGGCTGGAATAGGCTGTGGAATTGGACTTGGTGTTGGCTGCGGAACAGGCAATGGAGCCGGTGTTGAGTTACATCCAACATTCAAGGTAACGGGATCACTCTGTATTCCATACTTAAAACCTTGAACATCATAGGCGTAGGGAACAACTTTCCAAGTATATGCTCCTGCAGGAATACTCACAAAATGATAGTAATCCTTGTTAGCATTTGTCTTGCGAAGCATGGCAAACGGAGATTTTGAGTCAAGGTCTGTACGAATAAGCGCATAACCATCAGCATACATTTCATTAAAAGAAGACAACGTGGTCCAATTAAGCATCAAGCCACAATTCTCAGCGTATCCCGTAAGTTGAAGCTTCGTCGTAATATCTCCAAGTCCCATAGCAGAAACAGACGAGACCGGAACCGACGAGACTACAAGAACCGCGGCGGCAGTCCAAATGCCAATCGAACGAACAATAGGTGTAAACATATGAAAAGGGGGTAAGAAAAATAAAGTTATGATTGAAGGCCATTCATAGATGAATACCTCAACCCAAAAGAAGAGTTACAAGATTATGGAAATAACCCAATCTCAAAGCTACTAAACTCTCGTTTACTCCTCGAAATTAAACTCTCTTCCCCTCTTCGCGGAAACAAATTTGCCATCTTCGTAGATCACCTCTCCTCCAACAATCGTAGTAACAGGCCATCCCTTGAGAGTCATACCGTCAAATGGTGACCAAGCACATTTCGTAAGGAGCTTGTCATTTGTAATCGTCTTCTCTAAATCCATATCGAGAATAACGAGATCGGCATCGTAATTAAGCTCGATTTTTCCTTTGTTTTTAATATGAAAAATAGTAGCAGGGTTTTGAGAAAGAAGCTTAGCCACACGTTCTAAATCTAGGAGGCCACGATTTACAGCATCAAGCATAATCGGCAAGATAGTCTCAATTCCGGGGACACCAGCAGGACATTCTTCGTAAGGAGCATCTTTTTCATTCAAAAGATGGGGAGCGTGGTCAGAAGCAACGATATCAATCGTACCATCCGTAATGCCCTCCCAAAGAGCCTCAACATCTTCTTTATTTCTGACGGGAGGATTTACTTTGAGGCGATTTGAAAGTTTCTCATATGAAGTCGTATCAAATATCAAATGATGCGGCGTCACTTCGCAGGTTACTTTTTCAGATTTAAATTTACGAATAATATCTAGCTCTTCCGCCGTAGTAATATGGGCGATATGAACAGAGGCATTATATTTTTTCGCCAAATGGAGAACATGTTTGACTGCTTCGCGCGCGCATTCAGGCGGTCGCACCACCGAGTGATAGTCCGCGCGCGCCCTCGCATCCTCCCCCGCATATTCCCCTGCAAACCTCTTCAAACACTCCTGGCTTTCCGCATGTACTACTACCGGAAATTTCCCATACGAAAAAATATCCTCTAACGTCTTATCCTCACGAACAATCAAATTCCCGGTCGTTTCACCCATATACACTTTGATACCCGCAATATTACTCAAACGTTTAATTTCATCAACATTGTCATCCGTCGCCCCAAAGAAAAATCCATAATTAGCAAAAGAATTATCACCAATCAAGTCCCTTTTTTCCGCTAACATTTTTTTCGAAATAATCGGAGGAATATTATTTGGCATATCGAGAAAGCCGGTTACTCCAGCCGAAATTGCTGCCATCGATCCCGTTGTGAAATCTTCTTTATACACTGCTCCCGGCACCCTCATGTGAACATGCGCGTCAATAACTCCAGGGAAAATAAACTTCCCTTGGCAGTCAATTATTCTCTTCGTCTCTTCCTTGTACTCCGGCGTAATTTCCACGATTATTCCTCGCTCAATCACTACATCCCCCTCCCGAATACCATCCGGAAAGACGATTCTGCCTTTTTTGAGCACGAGATCTACCATGATTGTATACTATACAATAATTCTTCTTCACACAAGCCTACGCGGTTACAGAGCGCCTAAACGCTCGAGATAGCCCTGGATATCCTCATCGAACTGAAACATGCTTTCGCGGAGCAATGTATCAAAATCAGGAGCTACGTGAGTATGCTCATCTCCAAACATCTGAGAAAGCGCAACGCGCTCCGACTCATTTCCCAGCAAAGTAGCGCTTCTCATATGCTCACCAAATCCGTGTTCTTTGTCATCAGCTTCGAGAAAGCGTTTAATATTTGCCGTATTACCACAGGTATCACCTCCATCACCAATCAAATAAAATGCAGAAAGATAATCAGGATATTCATATGTTTTTTCATTCATTTCTCGAGCACTTCTCTGAATAGCATCAAGCATATTGGTGCCACCCTGCGTATGAATGGCTTCCATAAGCCTCATTTTTACCGTTTCCACTCTGCCGTCGGCAAAATGATAACGCTCTGATGCATCATAATCCTGCTCAAATGTTTTAATTTCAGACATCGAATCGGAAAAAATATTAATAGAAAAAAGAATATATCCATACGCCTTACTAATACGAGTAAAAAGTTCTGAATAGAAAACCAAGAGTTTACGCGCGTTCGTAAGTTTTTCCCCCTGCATTGATCCACTCACATCCACCAAAATCGAAGCCATGAAACGTGGCTTAACGGAGGGATTAATCACTCTTGGATTTTTAACGGTTCCAAAAATAAGATTACGTGGACGCATAATAGCACGACGATCAAGAGCACCCTGACGTGTCACCGTATCCTCATCGATATCAATCGTCTGCTGTCGAGGAAGGCGTTCGGCGAAGTAATTAAACCACTCTTCCACCATGGGCTCCACCTCCTGCCTAATATCATCGTAAGCATCATAGAGGCTACTTTCACGCTCAATCTGCTCCCTGATGCGATCCAACTCTTCAAGTGATTTTTCATCAAGCATTTTTTGAAGTTCTTCTCTTCGTTTTTCATCGAGAAATCCATCCTCTTCCATCTTGTCGAGCAGCTCACTCAATTCATCTTTTTTCTTCTTTTCAAAAGCATCAACCTTGTCCTCGAGCTCTTTTTTCATATCATCAGTCAAATCCTCATCTTGTATTGTATCTTTGATTTTCTTAAGATCATCGAATTTTTTCGCCTGTTCGATTTTATCTTTAATTTGTTCTTTTTTCTCCCTCATTTCTTGCATCTTTTCATCAGCTTTTTCAAAATTTTCCTGCGCCTCATCCATTTCATCATCATTAACCTCGTCCATCGACTCGCTATCAGCCTCATCTTGAATATCTTGCAGATTTTGCTTAACTTTTTTCTGTACATCATCTGTCATCTCATCGCCGGATTCTGCAGACCCACCGGATTCACCTGATTCACTGGGTTTTCCAGGTTTACCTGGTTTGCCTGGCTTACCACTAGGCTCACCTTCACCTTCACCTTCACCTTCACCTTCACCTTCTTCGCCCCCCTCTTCATCACCACCATCATCAGCTTTTTCTGTTTTGGTATTGTCCGGTTTTTCTTTCTTCTTGTCTTTATCCTTCTCTTTTTTCGCCTGCTTATCTTCTTTTTTTGCCTTTGGAGTGGCGTCAATGCGTACCCACTCATGACCATCCCAAATTTCCGACCATGCATGACCGGTTTGAGCAGTAATAGCAGCCTTCCCTGCCTTTGCCTTATCGATATGATGGCCGGTTACCAGTCTCGAAGGAATACCTGCCGCGCGAGCCATAGCGCAAAAAAGGGTATTGGCGGAATAACATTCGAGGTACGAAGAATTATCAAGATTTTGAACATAATTATCACCGGTAGAGGTAGTTCGCAACTTATGCTGGAGAGCCTGAGCATCGTCCAAATCACCTCCTCCCGGATAAAAATGATTCTTAAGAATATATCGCTGAATTTCTTTTGCCTTTTGAAGATCCGTACCGGAAAGTGTACGAATACAACCTTCTGTCGAAGCGGAAAGAGCACCTCTATATAATCGCGCGGTATCCTCGGGGACAACAGATCCCATAAATGGAGAATATTCCTCGAGAAAATCAACAGAAAATGTACACGGACCGGTTGGTTGAAGATAAAAAGCCCCATTCTGATCACGTAAAATCTGTGGCCGAGCACCTGAATATTGCAATGATGACGCATCAATCGCATATCGATGAGGAATAGGAAGCGATTTAACATTGCCATCAACAGCACCACGTATGGTCTGACGTTTTGTTCCGTTCAGTGTTGTAGAATATGAACTCAACCTCTTTTTCTTACTCCATGTTTTGGTGGAAATATCAAAATAACTTTTATGCCCGGCCGCATAATTTCCAAGTAAAACCGCCGTGCTCGTTCCACTGGGACTAATTTCAAAGATAGGTCGCTCCTCAGGCTTTTCATTGCTTTCTGATGGACCTTTTTCGCCACTCTTCTTCTCCTCCTCCTCTTTCCCCGGTGGTGGCGGTGGAGTATGATACTCATCCTGATCATCCGGAGGAATTGCAGGATCTTCCGGAGAACCGGGAGGGCCTACCTCTTCTTTGTATGGCTCAAGCTCTTCTTCGAGTTTTTTCATCTCTTCACTTGGGCCTTCCTGTTTCGGCTTTTCTTTGGGTTTTTCTTTTGGTTTCACTTCATCAGGTTTTATCTCACCTGCGGATTCAAGATGTTTTTTGAGAGAATCAATCATCTGATCATAATCACGGCTACTACCGGAATTAATAAAACGGCGATAACCATCTTTGAGAGATTCAAATGTTTTCCTCTCCTCATCATTGAGAGCACCAACAATTCTGCTAGTCGTAGAGGCATCAATAAAATTCAAATCTTGATAAAGCCATTGTGCCTTCAGTGCTTCGAGAATACGATTCATCGAAGAAAGACTACCCATCTTACCCATTATGCGAGCTGCCTCAGCACGAAGAGATGTCTCAACCTGTTTGCGGCCGGTATGGCCATAGGCATCAAGCATCTTCTTCTTAATTCGACTTTGTGAAATTCGACCATACAGTCGTTCCGCCGATTCAACGCTCACTCCGGTGCCCCTCATCGTCACAATAAATTCAGCAAAACGCTGATAATCATAATGTGTTACGGTCGCGCTCATACTTCGTATTCGCGCGAGCACCTGATCAACCCCCTGCGTTTCTATATCGGCAATATTATAAACAATAGCGTCGGGTTTCAACGATGGCGCGACTTCATCAGGAGAAAGACGACCATCAAGAAGTGCCTGCAAAAGACGCGTTCTCCTCACGCCACCTTCGGGATAATGCACTCCCCATATTTTTCCGGGAAGAACCGGAATACCACCCTCCTTTGCCTGATCAGCAAGAAAGAGTGTTTCCTTGATATGTTTGTTAAGCGTATCCTTCTGATCCGGTGATGTTCGCGGTACATTTGGTGGCATACTATCGATGGAAAATATCTATTAAGCCGCGATACGTTTCTTGGATCCCCATGCAGTCATTGCCGCCTCGATAGCAGTACGATCAGTAAGTTTATCAATATGTGAAACGAAATATTCCTGAATCAACTGACGCGCGACCGCCTCAGGGTTCGTCTTGAGCCTGTCTTCATCGCTCATTTTGCCCAGTCTCCATGCGCATCGGCGCATTTCACGAAGTGTAATTGGCTGCATAACAGGAAGGGCATCCTTCGCATCGCGAGTTTTTTCAAACTTCTTAATAAAGCTATCTCGAAGTTTATTGGAAAATTGGCAGAGCGCGAGAATCGCTTCGATATCAAATTTCTGAGCTGCGGATAATTGCGGATCCACCCCAAGCCCATTTACATAAAAATCCCACGCGAGTACAAATTCATTTTGCTTCATATCAGCATCAAGCGTCATATCGAGCAAGCTATCGACACTGCGAGCAATCTTGAGCGCTTCGGAAACAGAATATGGCTTATTGGGATTCGTATCTCCAGGAGCCGGTTCACGAGTAAGTGGCGGATAATCAACTCTCAAATCTACCATTCTTGAACGTGTTGCCATCTGAGGATCAAAAGTTCCAGGATAACCGGGGTTCATAGAAGAAGCAAAGAGCACATCCTTTCGAGCACGAATTGTTTCCCCTGAACGTGTCTTGAGTGTCATTGATCGTTTCTCATCGAAAAGAGCATGGAGAAATATCTGTGCCTGCTCCGGCATCGCGTTAATTTCGTTAAGATACATCAACGCACCAGGTGTTCGTATGGCCTGAACGATAACAGATGGGACTTTAATCGCCTCCGTAGCGCCATTTTCAGCCGTCAAGGTGATGTCCTCACCGAGATCAGCCTCTGTCGTCCATTTGCTACAATCAAAAGCAAAATACGGTCTATTCGCGCGAGCAGCAAACATCTTGATCAACACATCCTTACCGGTACCGGCATGACCATTAAGATTCAAAATACCCTCCTTCAGTTCAGATTGCATGAGGAAGTGTCTTGCCATTTTTTCAAGCATTTGCTCATCTTCGGGTGCCACAACCCAGTGTGGGCTCCACTCGGGAATAAGACCCTTTCCATTGGTGAATTCCGGTTCCGGAAGTTCAGCCAACTGCTCAATGCGTCTGAGAATAGCAATCGAATTATCATAATAATATTTAATATAATCATCGAGAAGCACTTTACGCTCTGCCTCGTAATTTGGATTACTATCCCTATGCGAATGAAGTTCCTTCAGTGCCTCCTGTTTTTGCAGTAATGTTTTTCGAAGGAGAGAGTTATCCCCTCTCTTCCAATCACGATAAAGTTCAAAAATTTTCGTCGCCTCACGCTGTGTCACATAGCTTGGAGCCATGCCCTTACTCTCCCATCCGCCCTTGCGTAGATCCTCACTGGAATACCCTTCCCAGAGTCTAATTGTCTTCTTCTTCCCATGAGAAGTAGTCACGATAACGCCAATATCACCCATCAAATCAGATGCACGCATGCCAGGCCCCTGCGAACGCTTATCGAGCATAAAGGTCGTCTCTATAGAGCTTTTCCCAACCTTGAGCACCTCTTGTTCAAACTTCGGAAAGAGAACATCTCCAAACGCCTCCATCTGTCGACCATCGGGCGCGCTCTGCGCTCTAGCCTTTCTTCCAAGAGTAGCAATAAAATTTGAACGAAGCATTTTAACTTTTCTGTCGAGATTTCTCGCCTCGTCAGCATTCTTGGTACGAAGCATCTCTATGCCGGTTTCTATCTCCTGATAAGCCGGGCTCGTTCCAAAATACCGCTCCGCATCCGCACGATTCTTGATACCTTTATGTTCAAGATGCTTGAAAAATGTATCGATTTCTTCGGAAAGCATAGTAACGTGTTGCACATTTTTGTCCGCGACACTCGAACGAATTTTCTCATATTGCTCCTCAAACTTCTTGCGATACTCATCGGCAAGTTCCACCATTTTTCTATAAGTATCCATAATCTTCTTCGTCGTTTGCACCGCCTCCAGAGGGCACTGATCCTGGTAAGAGCGCAGAGTCGATTTAATCTTTGGGAATGTAAGATCATACCAATCCTCAAATGCGTCTTTCGAATCAAGAGACTCCAAAGTTGCCTTCTGGCCATCAAAAATACGCTGAACATCCTCTTCAATTTCCGCGCCACGTTCATTATAAAACCGCAACGCCATCTTCTGGTATCCACGATCTATCTCCGTAACCTGCTGGCGAATATCGCTAGGAAGGCCGGAACTTCGCTGCTTCGCCAACTCAATTTCATCCTGGACGGTACGCAACATTGCAAGACTTGGACTCTCGCCGAGTTGAGTGCGAACGCCCTCAATGAGCTCTAGCACCTTCGCCTCATCGAGATTTGTCTGCCTCTCATCTAACGCTTCCTTGATCGATTCCAAAATATATGCCACACCTTCTTCATCAACACCATGCGCGCGAAGCTTCGAACGTGCCTGCTCCAGACTGCGACGAATATCAGGAATCTCTCCATCGTCGGCCGATACAATTCGATTCAAATAGCCATCCTCTGCCTGTTGTTTCAAGGAATCCAAATGCCTCATGTCCTTCTTAACTTCAACAGTCTTTTTTCCCTTTTGTATGGAAAAAATATCACCTCCAATTTTCGCAATCTGCTGCTGTTTCATCACCAAATCAATTTCATCAAGATTTGTATCATATACCACCAACCCTCCGGTCTTCGTTACTGCCTGCAAATTTCCCTCATCATTGAAACGCACCCGAATAACATCAGGATTTGTCCCAACCTCTTTCAAGGTTGCTCGATCCAAAATAACCATGCCATGATTACCATCACCGATAAAAATGAAAAATCGTCCGGTAGGATCCATCTGAAGATCCTTCATGATACCATAACTCTGCGGTAGACGCGCGCTCACGCGCGTCGACTCCCACTTGGATGCATCCTGGCTAATATCCAAACGCTCGATGGTAAGCGGATTCTGCGAACGAGCATAAAATAAATATGTATCATTCTTCGGATCAACACAAATATTATCCCCGGCCCCATCAATATCGTCATGAAATACAACTTGATTAACTCCTGCGACTAAACCGGTAATTTCCAACCGAGTATCAGTAGCCTGAACGGTACATCCATGTGAAACGGAGATTTTCTTTGCCTGAACTCCGGATTGAATTGGCGCGATTTCTCTCTGAAGATACGCAAAAAGATCCGCAGGAATCTCCTTACTCTCTACATCATATTTCTCCCATTTTCTTGGTGGAAGAAGTGCTCCATCAGGCCCCTTGACCTTGTACCCAACAAAAAGCCCCGTTGCTTTATTAGCAAGAAGAATATAGTTTCCATCCAAAATAGATGAAATATTTTCAACAACTGTTCCCAGATCAAGTTTTATGCCACTTGGTGCAATACTTCGATACTCATACAAAGGAAATAATCTATCTTTCAGCAATTGACATCCTGCGGGCCAGCTCTTTATTGGCATACATTCACTATTAGGATTGGGATGAATTGAGAGATAAGTACATGTCCCACGTGCAGCACTAAAAATTAGTACAAGATCTTTTTTCTCAATCTTGCCCTTCTTACGAAAATCATCAATCACGTGAGATTCCTCATCCAAAGCAACGAGCTCGGGCGGTTCCTTCAGGAGCATAAGCGTATAAGGCCCCACGGACAAAACATCAGTAATATTAGCAGCCTTCAAGTTCAAATCCGGATTCGCCGTAATCGTATTTTTTTTCTCCATCTTGAGAGGAGGAAGCGTTGCTTCTGTTTGGGTATCAAGTGTATCGGACATAGGTGAAACTTATAGAGTAGAGATATGGAAAATATATCTAGTCATTGTACCATAATTTTGATATTTTAACAAGACGCAGCGAAACTTAACCCATATAGCCACGACATCATTATGAAATTTGGCTTACTTAAGCCATTTTTTATGTAATAATACGTCACAATTATCAGGAAACAACAAGCCTAAATACTCGAATTTTTGGCTTATTTTAGCTATAATATGAACAATCAATTACATCACTACATAAGCCTATGACCAATACAATATTACAACCAACAGTTACCACCACCCTCTCAGACCACGACCTCCTCCAACGTGCCGAGCATTTTGGTAAACAAGCGCGACTTTGGCGGCAAAAGTTTCTTGGACTGCTTCCGGAAATTAACAAACGTGAGCTTTTTCGTCAAAAAGGCTTTGACTCGATTTTCGTATTTGCCTTTATGCTGGGTGGAGTCAGTGAATTACAAGTACGATCCGTGCTCCGTCTCGAAAAAAAATTAGTGGCAACACCCGCACTCCACGTGCTCCTCATCGAAGGCGAGGTAAGTCACCACAAGCTGGACAGAATCGCATCCATAGCAAAACCAAACAACGAAAATTTCCTCGCAAATCAAGTTCAGCTCCTCTCTCAGCGCTCCCTCGACACTCTTGTCAAAGACGAAAAACATGACACATTAGGTTTGTGCGCACAAACATCAATATCACAAAACCTCACACTAGCAGAAGACGTGGAACATGAACTTATTCAAATGCAACAAAAAGGAATTGATATCGATGCGGAACTACGAGCTTTTTTACAACACAGAAAAGAAGAAATCGCTACAGCAAAAGAGGAGATAATAGAACCCTCAAAAAAAGAATTTCAAGACACCTACCAAAGAAAACCCGTGAGATGCTTCAAAAAGAATACGGCACAAAATGTGCAAAAGATGGCTGCAATAAGCCATCAGAAAATATTCATCATACTGCCAGATATAGCCTTACCAATTCCCATAACCCCCTTTACCTCGCCCCACTCTGCAAAGCCCATCATCAAATCGCCCCCAAGGGACACCTCTACTGAGGCGCCCACGCAATAGACATAAAAGTGCAAAAGAAAAAATGGAGAAAATTATGATCGACGAAAAAATTTGTCTTTCAACCAAAAAACCGAAGTAACCACAAGTCCAATCAATAGAGAAATACATTAATATTTACACCCTTCCCATCACCATCGCCAATAGTGCCATTCTCACCGGTACGCCATTTGCGGCCTGTCGGAAGTACGCCGCACCAGGCAAATCATCCACATCCATGGAAACTTCTCCAACGCGCGGTAATGGATGCATAATCGTAATATCAGGATTGAACTCCTCGATAAACGCTCTGTTTACCGCAAAGGCCAATTTCAAGCGCTCATATTCCTTCAAATCATCAAATCGTTCACGTTGCACGCGAGTCGTATACAAAACATCCGCGCCGCGAATTGCCTCACCAAAGTTCTCCGTAACTTCAAATGGAATATTCTTCTCCCTCAAAAATTCCTCATACTCAGCCGGCATTTTCAACGCCGCAGGCGAAGCAAACACCAACTTCACATCAAAATGTCTCAACAACAAGAGCAAAGAATGAACCGTTCTTCCATATTTCAAATCTCCGGCCATCACGATCTTCAAACCATCAATTCGTCCTTTTTCCTTCAAAATCGTATATATATCCAGCAACGCCTGCGTAGGATGCTGACCATGACCATCCCCGGCATTGATAACCGGAACACTCGCTCCCAGAGCCATCTCGGCGACCGAACCAACAATTTTGTGTCGCATTACAATCACATCAGCATAGGCCTCCATCATTTTTCCCGTATCGTATAATGTCTCACCTTTCGAAAGTGAAGAATCTGCCTCTCCAATCACCGTTACCGTTCTTCCACCAAGTCTCGCCATTGCAGTCTCGAAACTCGAACGCGTCCTCGTAGAAGGCTCATAAAACAATGACGCCATCACGCAGCCCTTGAGAATATCGCTTGTCTCCGCCCGCGTAGCCACCGGCTCAAACGACTTCGCCACATCACAAATATGCAGAATATCCTCCCGGCTAAACTGCTCAGTTGAAAGAATATCCCGTCCTTTGAAGCTGATTTGAGTCATATCAGCAGAAGTATATCAACATAATCCGTGTTTGACAAATAGAGGTTATGCCGAGACAACCTGTACATGTTGCGTAATCCAATCATGGACAAATCTCCGAACATCTTCGACTTCCCTAAGTGCCGCCTCCCTAACATCTGAAGCAAGATCAGGAATCAGCATACCAGGAACACCACTCGCGAAGAAATCTATCTGAGTTCGCAACCCATCAAGCTGCTGAGGTGTAGCAGGAGTATCTGAATCCAAAACATGTCGTATATGATGAGCAGCTGGATACAAAACCAAATCCTCAGCAACACTCATGGGCATCGTGCCAATCGCCCGGGCGGCAACAGTATCAAAATAATAATGTGCCGCTAAGCGTTGATCACGATCCTCTGTAGGTAATCTCATGAGAGCTTGAGAGAAAAGATCCTTCATCTCGGAAAAAGCCGTCGCGCATGCTTGTGAATCAGTGGCGAACCCGAGAAACATTGATTCCATTTCAGAAGTTTGCGGCGGCCTGGAAGAATTGTCAGGAACAAAATAATCAAGAATATACTGCCCAAAAAAATGCATAAGTGACCACTTGCCTTTCTTCTCAACCCCCATACGATCAATCAGAAGATCATTCGACCGAACTTGATCACCGCGCGCAACTTTCTCCAAGTCGACAGAAGCCACCACTCGTCCAAAAAGAGCCGCAACCTGAGCCTCGTCAACCCCTTCGGGCAAAAAGTCAGAAGTAGATTGATCTGCCGGAGCATTACGTTGAGCCATAGGAAAAAGTAAAAGATAAGACTCGATTATAATAGCATACGAGGAAAATACAAAATTTTATCTTCCCCTGAGAAGAAACCTCATCTACAATACGCCCAATGAAAGGAAAAATTTCAGACCAATCGGCAAAAATTCCAGCCAAGCTCGTG
>CAYHGS010000002.1:0-73111 GCA_964356305.1 uncultured Candidatus Peribacteria bacterium | reverse complement strand
CAATCAGCGATTGAAACATTCGTAAGAGATATACGTCAAGGTGCGAGTGAAGCTGAAATTGTGCGCACGCACAAGCCAGAAAGTAATTTGTTATTTGCGCAAGAGCCACGGCTGGAGGCGGATGTGAGGGAGAGATTACTTGAGCTTGAGAGGAAGGGAATAGATATTAATCAACTGCTGAGGGAAACTCTGGATCGAAGAGAAAAAGAAATTACACAGGCAAAAGAACGGGTTGCAGAGTCACTTCCGGAACGATCTTCCAGGTATATTCCTGTGAGGGTGAGGAATATTATCAAGAAAGAATATGGACAAAAGTGTGCGAAAAATGGCTGCCAGAAGCCGTCGCAAAATATACATCATATGAGGAGATGGGCATTGGATGCATCGCATGATCCGAACTTCTTGGCGCCGTTGTGTCGGGAGCATCATCAAATCGCACATGCGATAGATGTGAAATTCCACGAGATGAGGCGGAGGTAAGTTTTGCTCTTTTGATCGTTCGCGCCGCCGCCATCCTCGATTACTCACAAAAAAAGACGGCAGAGTTTTTGGCTCTACCGTCTGATGATTTGCAATTCGACTACTCGTCTATAATCTCGCAATCTGCGAAATCCTAGACTACTGCGCCCATGCCAGCTTTTGCATCATGAGGACGACAATCTTGGCCATCTGAGCTCGGCTCAACTCACTATCCGGTCGTGCGGTGTCATCAGCGAAACCACTGACAATGCCGAGACTCTGAGCATTGGCGAAGTATGGATAGTACCATACATTCTCATTAAGGTCGTAGAAGGTGTTTCGGTATCCTGCAGGAACAGTAGCAGTGATTCTCGTGACGGGGACTTCTGGCATCTGAGCGATTGCCGCATAGAGAATTTTCAAGGACTCTGCACGATTCGTGACCTTATTTGGTCGGCATGTACCATCAACATAGCCTCCGATAATGCCTTTTTCACGAGCGACGGCGAAGTATTTTGCATACCATTGATTTGTCTGAACATCGACACAAGGGTTGTATGTCACCTTCGCGGGGAACTTATAATGAAGTGACTCCATGACGATCTTGAGGAGCTGACCTCGAGTCAGAGAATCATCCGGACCAAATGTTCTTCCGGTGTAGCCCTGAACAAATCCGGCATTCCATAGTACATTAATATAATTTCGTGACCAATGGTAGGCGACGTCCTGGAACAGGGAAGGATTGAGGTTAATAGGGAAGAGGAATCGATTACCAGGAGCAACCGGAGCGACAGGCACAACGGGGGCCACATAAGGAAGACCTCCGGTTCCGCTATATGTTGTGTAGTTATTAATAATAGTAGTACCTCCGGTGGCTGGTACGACGACCGTACCGGCAACAGGGGCCGGCACCACCTTTAGGGTGAAAGTAGCATTCAGCGCGGCATTTTTGGCATCAGTAATGCTGAGGCCAAACGAGAATGAATTATCTTTTGTAGGAGTTCCGCTTAATACACCCGTCAAAGAATCCAAGTTAAGTCCATCCGGAAACGCTGAGCCGGCGCCCAAAATATATTTATAAGGAGCAACTCCATCTTTCACGACAATGGCCGTACTATAAGGAGATCCAACCGTTGCAGCAGGAAGCGCATTGGCTGTAACTAATCCGACGATAGCATTCAAAATCTTGGCACTGGCATCATAGGTCACCGACTGTCCATTATTCACGTAATTACCGAAATTACCGAAAAGGAGGCCAGCGGCACTCATAAGCACCTGTACCGTATCACCGGACTTGATTTCCCAAGGAAGTAGTACTGCTTCGTAGGTATAGGAATTTGTGCCGATCTTAATTTTCTCACGAAATGTTGCCACAAATATTTTTGAATTATTCAAGCGAACCTCGCTATCAAACTCGCTCGCCGTAAGCTTCCCACCAATATCAATGGTATAACTCACAGCCACATTCCCATCTGAAAGTTTCTTCACGCTCAAATTCTTGAGAGTCATGGTAGCGGATTCGCCCATAGGATTGAGGGGCTGAACGAACGGAGTGACAGCAACAGGTTCTGCCGTAGAGAACGCCTTTGATGCAACCTTGTCGGTCACGGTTTCGCCGTTATAGACTAATACTTTCATTACATAATTTTTCGTTGGATCGAGGACAACACTTGATGGAATATATCCCTTATCGCAGGTCCAGTAGGACGCGCCATCAATCTGCTTGAAGCAGGTATTGTAAAGTTGTACATATACTGGTATCAACTCAGGAGCGCAAGTTGCTGCCGTGCAGGCTGGAGCTACAATCGTATTTTCCGTAAATATATTACCCTTTTCATTTTTCCAGACAGGCACTCCATTCACATCAGCGGCATCGTAGAGATACCATCCGTAACCAAACTGATAGTTACCATCGGAGTCTTTTAACGTGGTATTAGAAGCGCTTGGAACAACATTCTGATTCCATCCATAGGAGAATGTTACAGGGCTATCGCTTACCGCTCCCGCGCTAAAAGTAATATTGACGTAATCCAGCGGCGAAACGGTCCCGGCCAAGAAGCTTCCCTTGAAGAAGCTGCCTCTCCCGAAGAATATGCCGACAGCAATCACGGCAAGAACGCCGGTGACGAGCAAGGCAATATTTTTTGGATTATACGGAGTTGATACGGTATTTTTCATATTGGTTTTTGTTTTAGGGGGTTGAGTAGGGATTATTGTTCTATACTGATAGTTGGCTCTCCTGAGGTTGCAATTTTCCACTCACTACCCTGACTGTCGAAACCAAAAATCTTTACCTCAACTGTTTTGATTGGTGCGATGGATGGTGGCAGACCACTAGCGGCACCTTCAGTCATGCCATACGTTTCTTTTGGAAACATTGACTTCGGAATAATCGTGTTGTATGTGACTGTTTCGCCGGTACGCAGCTCCGTGATACCCTGATCGTTCCATGGCTTCACAAAGGTTGGAACATTCACGCGATTCACAAATCCCTTAAACAGAATATAAAAATCTTTATTTGTAATAGTATCACCGGTATTTTTCATGGTATAGGCCAGTGCGAGATCGCCGCTCTTCAGGAAGGTGGCATTGTTGACGTACACTTGGAGAGTGCTTGGAGCAATTGGAGCAAACGAACCCTTGAGTCCGCCACCTTTTGTTGCCACAAAGGCAATAATCACGACCGCCACGACAGCGCCGAGAATAATAAAAAGTGTCTTTTTGGAACCGGTATTTTTTGGTTCGGAGAACGGAATTTGCTGCTCCATATGGTTTTGTTTTTAAGGTGTATTTTTATTTCCTTTGTGCCATTATACATTATTCTTAGGAATTATGCAAGTTCCAAGGCTAAGCCCCGGCCACATTCGACATATCCATAATAGGAAGCATGATGGCGGCAACCATACCACCTACCACTAAGCCGATCATAATAAGCAAAATAGGCTCAAAGGCTTTGGTCAAGCCCTGAATCATAGCATCAACCTCATCGTCATACAGAGCGGCTACCTTCTCGGTTACCACATCCAAATGTGCCGTTTGTTCACCAATTTCAATCATATTAATCAAAACAACCGGAAATAAGCTAGGATCATTAAGCGACTCGGCGAGTGGAATACCTTGTTCGACATCTTGCGAAGCCAAGATCAAACGCTGTCGGTACACATCATTACCAATAGCATCAGCGATAATATGAAGCGATTGAACGACTTGCACGCCACTTTCCAATAAATCGCTCAAGAGGCGAGCGAAGCGAGCCAGAATACTTTTGCGAATCAACGGACCAAACATAGGAATTTTTAGCAACATACCATCCCACTGATAACGTCCCATCACTGTTTTTCTCCAAGCTCCGACGGACATGATAACACCTACGGTAGCAACTCCAATGAATACCCAATAGCTCTGGAAAAATTCGCTCATGGTAATCAAGAGCTGAGTCGCGAAGGGAAGCGCCTTGCCTGACTGTGTGAAAAACTCCGTCATTTTTGGCACGACGACAATCATCATCACAAATACGACAGTAATCAAAAGCGTAACGATCACCATAGGATAAATTAATGCGCCTTTTACTTTTGCGCCAATAGAGGCGTTTTTCTCAAGCCTATCAGCTAAACCGGTAAGTACTTGATTGAGTTGACCCGTCGCTTCACCTGACTTTGTCATACCAATTTGCGAGTCATCAAACACGTCTTTGTACATACTCATCGCGTCAGACAAACTTTTACCCTGTTCGATTTTTTGAGAAATTTCAGAAATAATTCGTGCTAATTTTGGATTTTGCGCGCTCTGTGCGGATAATGTTTCGAGAGATTTAATCAACGGAACACCGGCATTAATCATCACCGCCAGCAATCGGAAAAATCCGGCCAAATCTTTTACGGTAACTTTTGAATGCGCAACGAGCCAGTCATTTATACGATAAAAAAAGTCGAGAATCGGATTACCGGTAAGTTTGCCATAACGAAGTTGCTCCTGCTCGATGAGCTTCTTCACCATGGATACCTCGGCGATATCGAGGGTAATAGGAGCTATGCCTGAGTCCTCAGAGCCAGATTCGCTACCGAGCAAGTTTATGGCTCCCTTCAGCGCATTTTCCGAATTTTCTCCAACAGTATTAGACATATTCTTCAACCTTACGGGCTACGGCGTACACTTCTTCTAATGAGGTAATTCCTTTTAAACATTTTACTAAACCATCTTGTTCCAACGTGATCATGCCCAATTTAATCGCCGCCTTTTCAATCTGAACCGACGGAGCTTTGTCGAGAATCAAACGTCGAATTTCATTATTCATGCGCAACACTTCGTAAATCGCCATGCGTCCGAAATATCCAATGTTATTACACTGGTCGCATCCCTTTGCGACAAAAAATGCTTTACCGGCGAGCAATGCTTTATCTAACTGAGGAAACTTGGCCTCAACGCCACCGGCGAGGGCCTTGTCGATTTGCGCAGCGAGAAGAGGTTCGACAGCCACGGTAGCCGGCTGCTTACACGCCTGACATAACTTTCGTACCAAACGTTGAGCAATAATCACCTCTACTGTCGAAGCGACGAGAAACTCCGGAATATCCATATTTTCAATACGGGTTAGAGTCTCGACCGCGCTATTGGTATGAATCGTCGATAATACCAAATGACCCGTCAATGAAGCCTCAATCGCAATATCAACTGTTTCATGATCACGAATTTCTCCGACCATGATAATATCCGGATCCTGACGAAGCGCGGCGCGCATACCCATCGCGAAATCATATTGAATATCATGATGCACCTGACTCTGACTCAATCCATCCATCTGAATTTCAACTGGATCTTCAATGGTGAGAATATTCACATCCTCGGTATTGATCTTGTTCAAGCACGTATAGAGCGTTGTTGTTTTTCCCGAACCGGTAGGACCGGATGTCAAAATAATGCCATTCGGGCTATCAAGTCCCTCCATGAGGTATTTGAAATTATTTCCTTCCAAGCCTATTTCCGTGACATCGGGAATCTTGCGAGATTTATCTTGAATACGCATAACGACCTTTTCGCCATTGACGGTCGGGAAGGTGGAAACACGGAGATCCATTTCGCGGTTATCTTTTGAGGTTACCTGACATCGTCCGTCTTGCGGGATGCGCTGTTCATCAATTTTCAAGTTAGACATAATTTTGATACGAGAAATAACAGCCGGGTGAATATTTGGCGGATATTCCACGATTTTTTGCAATGATCCATCAATACGATAACGGATACGTATGAGTTTTTCCTCCGGCTCTATATGTATATCAGAGGCGCGCATATCGAGCGCCAACGAAATCATCATCAGGGCGAGTTGAGGGATATTTCCCGCAATAATTGCCTCTTTGAGCTGTTGAAATTTAGCATTATCAATCATGATTTGTCTTTTTGAAAATAGGCCTGAATCTCAGCACGAAACTGAATTTTATTTTTACCGGCGCCGGTAGTACCTGCGTCATCTTCGGCGAAATTCATCTGTACGGATTTTAAATCGAGAAGTCGAAGCTTCTTGGAGAGTGTCCCGGAGTCCTGGACGAATGAAAGAAACTTATAGAAATTGGATTCCGAAGCCGTAATATTCATACTAATAGGGAGCACATCATATTTGCCACTTTTATCTTTTGTCGGCGTTCCAAACTGCATATCCGTAGCGATAATAGGATTAGTAGAACGATTATTTTCCAGAAAATAAGCATCAAATATTTTTGTAAGTTCGGTGTAGCTTTCCTGTGAAGGAAAGACGAGCGCGAGCTCTTTGAGCATCGATTCATCTTGAGTTTTATACTCAGTCCGAACTTTGGCATAGGCTCCACCTTCGTCTTTGTTTGTTTGCGTTAAGCCAGCAAGTTCTTTTTCGCTATCGCCTACAATAGTAGCTTTATCGCTATACTCGAGATATTTTTCTATACCATAAAAGGAGACCAAGAGTCCTACGATAACAACACCAATGAGGTAGAGCTTGATGCTCCTACTGAGATAGTGCTGTCGGATAAATGCCGGTGATCCTAATTGTGTTTGCGGTAGTGCGTCCATATATATTTAAGGTTTTGGTGTTACGGGAGGCGCGGGAGGTGTAGTGGTTTTCCCAAAGAATTGAGCATCCTGACTGAGGTCAATTACCTTGTCGCGATCATCTATTTCACCATCAGCCTGAAGACCTAAATCAATTTTGAAATTTCCCTCAAAGCCATCCTTCTCGGAAAATGTTTTAGAAAAGTTGCGCATTTCGACATCCTTGAATCGAGTTGAGCCCTCGAGTTGATCAATGAGTATGGCAAGAATCTTGAAGTTTTCTCCCTTGAAGTCTTTTACATTTCCACTAATAGTGAGACGTCCAGTAGAGCCATCAAAATCGAATCCGGTATAGAGAATGCCTCCAATATCCTTATAGAGTTTTGTCTTGAAGCGATCATCGCTCGCTTCGGTCTTCGTATAGATTTCTTTAATGAGGACAGCCCACGGAATACGTTTATCCTTAATTTGAAAAATGAAGGCAAGACGATTATTATATTTGGAAGAAAGTTTAATGATATGTTTTCGCAACTGATCATGTGGCATCTTTTTGATGTCCGTAGAAATCAGCTGCTGGAGCGCGGAATTGCCAATAAGCTGCAGGAGTTCATCCATATCTCGAATTTCCTGTTTTTTGAGTTCTTTGTTTGTTCCCGAAGTGAGATTTTTGAGCTCCTCGGAGGCGACACGTTTCTTCTCAGTAATATTTTCCCGCAAGAGTGTATTAAATTCAGCCGTGGCCATCTTTTTTTCTTCTTCCTTGAGTACTTCCGGATCCATCCCGGTAGCATTCGGAACAAGACTCTGCTCGCGATACACGATGGTAAAGTTTTGTTTGGCCAGAATGGCTCGAGCCAGTTCAAACGGCTTCACAAGCTCGTTTTTTGACTTTTCAAGATCGGCGGCCAGGTTATCTTTTTTCGCGGCATCGGCCGATCTCCACGCATCATAAACTTGCAGATATTCATTCGATGTATAGAAAAACTGATCGAGATATTCTTTTGCCGAGCGATAGCGATTATAATTCACTTCGGTCATCACGCTTCTGAGGGAGTCACTTGAAATTTTTAATTTGACGCCAACGTTTTGATTACTAAAAAGGGTGACATCGGGGTTCAATTGTGTGAAGAAAAATACATACAAAATAAATCCGAGGGTAATGAACGAGGCAAATAAAATTTTGACAAATGAGAGCTGTTTCTTGAGATGAAACTCGCGATCGATGAAGAGACTTGTATCGATTTTTGGAAGTTCTCCGAGAATCATTTTTTTCTTCTCCACGTTTTTTCCTTCGCTCTGTACCAAAGCCTGCAAAACGAGATCGTTATCACTGTTTTTCTGTTTCTGCGAAGCGAGATTTTTGAGGAAAGTATCTTCTCCGGCGGCGCTTGAGGTAGTGGTTGCAGATTTTGGCGAACCGATACTACCGGCTAGAATATTTCCTCCCAGCGCGAATGAACCGGCCTCGCCACTCGGCATTGCAGGTTGAGCATCAGTGAGATGCGGAGTTGAAATCGTAATATCATTACCGGAATTCTCTCCCAGAAAATGAAAGAGCTTTGTCTCAGCATTGAAATCAAACAAATCTGAATTTTCGAAACTAAATAACTGGTGCATTTGTTTTTATGTGATTTTTTTTATTTCCCATCATTATATCAAATTTTGGCTATTATGTAAATAGCTTTAGGGTGGGTAGCATGGAGAGACTTTGAAGCTATTGACATATTCAAGAAAAGAATTATGTCTGGTAGACGGCAACGCCAATATCCGCTACGCTTCATGCCATGCAGACCCAAAAACGTCCAGCTTTACCTGAGTGGTTCAAGATCAGGCCGCCATCAACGGAATCCTTCGAGAAGATCAAAAAACAGCTTCAAACGACCGGCCTAAAGACGGTGTGCGAGGAGGCGCACTGTCCGAACCTCTCTGAGTGTTGGAGCGGCGGAACAGCGACATTCATGCTCCTTGGCGAGACCTGCACACGCGGTTGCCGATTTTGTGCCGTGAAGACTGGCAATCCTCACCAGGAAGTTGACCCTCTCGAACCATACAAAATTGCTCAATCGATTAAAAAAATGAATCTCGAGTATATCGTACTAACGATGGTGGCGCGCGACGATCTCGCTGACGGCGGAGCCGCGCATATCGCACAATGTATTCGCGCGATTCACAAAGAAACTCCAAAAATTCTCATCGAGATGCTCACTTCGGATCTGCGTGGAAATACCGACGCTCTCAAAATAATTTTAGAAAGTGGTATCGTCGTTTTAGCGCATAACATAGAGACAATCGACAGGCTCACGAAATTCGTGCGAGATGGACGCGCTACATATAAGCAAACACTCCAAGTGCTAAGAAATTCAAAAAAAATCGCACCAAATATCTACACAAAATCTTCTATCATGCTCGGACTTGGCGAGACAGAAGAAGAAATAATTCAGACCATGAAAGATCTCCGAAATGTCGGTACGGACATGCTCACCCTCGGCCAGTATCTTCCTCCATCAGAGAGTCATATTTCCTTGAAGGAATATGTTCACCCTGATCAGTTCAAGAAACTCGAAAAAATCGGTCTCGACCTCGGCTTCATCTACGTAGCTTCCGGCCCCTTAGTGCGAAGCTCCTACAAAGCTGGAGAACTTTTCGTTAAAACTTTACCTTTGATAGTTAAAAAATAATCAATAATGCTGGCAGCAATGTTTTATATTTCAGATAATACGTTTAAAAACACGGCAATTCTAGAATAAAACGCACCCCCGGGCAAAACCTCTCGCAAATTGCAGTAGCACGAGGAGCGCTTGTAAAGCCAGCAAGAAATCAGTAAAGTAACCTCCTGGAAACATAACCCAGACGAATATGGCAAATCAAGAGACGGCAGAACGAGTAATAATAGCTACTATCGAAACCGTCACGGCGAGGGCAGCGCTATTGCCTGATCTTGCGCAGGGGGTGCAGAACACCACCCAGCGAGCGACCTACTCCATGTAAGTGATTCTTCACAAATGACTTGTAATGCCGTACGATAACACTATCCAATGTCCGATATCTTTTCCCAATTTGATCCCCTCCTAGGAAAGCGCCTCCAGATTATGGATGAGAATGGTGTTATATCCATTGATCCGGCCATATCCGCACTCCGACCGTCCGAACTTACAGATGACCTCATCAAACAAGCCTACGAAAAAATGCTTTTTATGAAAATGGCCGATCAGAAGGCGAATAATCTTCAGCGAACGGGAAGAATGGGAACATATGCGTCCATTCGTGGACAAGAGGCAACGCAAATGGGAGCCGGGCTGGTGATGAAGCCCGAAGACTGGCTTTTGCCTGCATTCCGTGAGCTCGGAATTATGTGGCTCCACGGCATTCCAATAGAAAATATCTACACCTACTGGATGGGAAACGAGATCGGTAGTCGCCCTCCGGAAAATGTAAATTGCGTTCCGATATCCATTGTTGTTGGTTCTCAGATGCTTCACGCAGTTGGAGTCGGGCTTGGTATGAAAAAGAAAAAAGAGCAAAAAGTTGCAGTGGCCTTTTTTGGAGATGGCGCGACGAGCGAAGGGGACTTCCATGAAGCGATGAACTGCGCGGGAATTTTTAAACCAAATACAATATTAATTTGTCAGAATAATCAGTGGGCTATTTCCGTTCCACGTCATCACCAGACGGCATCGGCAACAATCGCGCAGAAAGCGATTGCCTATGGGCTACCTGGAATTCAGGTGGATGGAAATGATTTGATAGCAATGTATGTAGCCGTAAAAACGGCACGAGAAAGGGCGCTTCGAGGCGAAGGGGCGACATTGATTGAGGCCTACACCTATCGTCTTGGTGACCATACTACCTCTGATGACGCGAAAAAATATCGTGATCCGGCTGAAGTAGAATTATGGAAACCACGTGACCCAATGGTGCGTTTGCAAAAATATTTAGCAGCAAAGAATGTATGGACTCAAGGTTACGAGGACGAACTTACGGCAAAATATGAAAAAGAAATTGAGACAATTGTAGAAAAAGCTCAGGCGATACCATACAATCCATCAGACATTTTTGATTACACCTACGCTACACTTACGCCGCAGCTACAGGCGCAGAAAGAAGAATTCCTTCGTAATTTGCCACAAGCATAACATTCATGGAAAATCCAAAACTAAATATCGTAGAGGCAATTAATCTTGCTCTCAAGCAGGAAATGGAGCGCGATCCATCAGTACTGATTTTCGGTGAAGATGTAGGAAAAGATGGTGGAGTATTTCGCGTTACAGATAAATTACAGGCGCAATTTACGGAAGATAGAGTCTTCGATTCACCGCTAGGAGAATCAGGAATCGCCGGCATGGCCATTGGACTCGCGATGTACGGATTCAAACCGGTAGTTGAGGTTCAGTTCGATGGATTTTATCATCAGATGCTTGATCAAATGTTGCAGCACGCTGCGCGCATGCGCAATCGTTCACGGGGTCGCTATACGGTTCCGATGGTAGTGCGCGTTCCAAGTGGAGGCGGAATCAAGGCACTCGAGCATCACTCCGAATCTATCGAGACATTTGTTGCCCATACCCCAGGTCTAAAAGTGGTATATCCTTCTACGCCATACGATGCGAAGGGTCTTCTTCTCGCAGCAATTCGCGATCCGGATCCGGTAATCTTCATGGAGCCAAAAAGACTGTATAGAGCCATTAAACAGGAAGTTCCCCTCGAAGATTATATAGTACCGATTGGTGTCGCAAATATGCTCCAGCAAGGAACGGATATCACGGTTATTGCATGGGGAGCAATGGTCCGCGAAGCACAAGTCGCAATCGAAGCACTCAAGACAAATCCTACTACAGCACATTATTCTATCGAACTAATTGATCTACGCACAATCTCACCCCTCGATCAGGCAACTATTTTCGCCTCCGTCGAAAAAACCGGCCGCCTCGTAATCGTTCAGGAGGCAGTGAAGTCCTTCGGGCCGGGAGCCGAAATCGCCGCTCTGGTAGCGGAAAAACTCCTCTACTCTCTCAAAGCCCCCATCCACCGCGTTGCAGCACCGGATATAACGGTGCCATACTTACAGGCGGAGCACTGGTATCTTCCTAACGCTCAGCAAATTCAAAGTGCAATTACGACCGTAATGACCTCTTAATGTAACTAATATGCTCGAATTCAAATTTCCAGACGTCGGCGAAGGAATTCACGAAGGAACGATCGTCAAATGGCGCGTGAAGGAAGGTGATGAGGTGAAGTCCGATCAAGTGCTCGTCGAAATCGAAACAGACAAAGCCGTGGTAGAAATTCCATCACCGAGAGCAGGTATTATCGCCAAAACATTTCATCAGGAAAAAGAAACCATCAAAGTCGGAGACACTCTCGTAGTGATTACTGATAAGGATGAAGTATATAATCCCGCCACAACATCCGCAGCTACTTCATCGGCGCCCGCAACGGCAACAGTCTCAGTTCCTCCTCCGGACAAAGGACCTGGAGTAGTTGGCTCAATTGACGCATCAAATAGAGAGATTCCGGCGGCCACGCCTTCTGCCCGGGCAGACTCTAGTAAGAGCCTCCCATGGGGACAACTCACAACACAATCTGTAACTTCTTCAATAAAAATCCTCCCAGGTACCCGCAATCTCGCCCTCAAACTTGGCGTAGATCTTTCAACGATAAAAGGCTCCGGCGCAAACGGAATGATCATCGATGCTGATATTCTCTCTGCCACTCCGCAGCGAAGCGCAGGAGTTATTTCCGTCCCCGTCCCATCTCCATCCCATCCAAAAACTTTCCCCGGCCCCGTCACGATTACGGAATACAAAGGAATTCGAAAGGTCATCGGCGATCACGTTCACGAATCGCACATGCATACCGTTCCCGTTACGCACTTTGATACGCTTGATATTACGAAACTTTTCAATAAACGTGAGGCGGAAAAAGCCGCAGCACAGGCTCAAAATATCAAACTTACCTTTCTCGCCTATATCGTTCAGGCCGTAACGCAGACGCTCAAGGATTTTCCAATAATCAATAGCGAGCTCAATGAATCCACGGAAGAAATTGTGACCAAAAATTATTATCACATTGGTATTGCCGTAGATACAGAAGAGGGTCTCCTCGTCCCGGTTATCAAAGATGCTGACAGGAAAGATCTCTATACAATTGCTCAAGAAATTGTAGCCCTCGCCGAAAAAGCGAAGGCGAAGAAACTCACGCTCGAAGAAATGTCAGGCGGAAGTTTCACTATCACGAATTATGGCTCTATAGGAGGCGATTTTGCCACTCCAGTTATTAATTATCCTCAGTCTGCCATTCTCGGCCTTGGCAAAATCCGCGACACGCTCGCGCTCGACCCCGCAAATCCAACAGCCGCCCCTCATCTCATTAAAACCATGGGCCTCTCCCTCACCTTCGACCACCGTCTCATCGATGGTGCCGTTGCCGCACGATTCGTGAATGCACTAGCACTTAAATTACAATAATAAATATGCCGCTCAAGCCTGAAGAAATTGAAACTATTCACGCCGTTGCCGATGCATTTACGGCTGAAAAAGTAAGAAGCATCAATCGTGTCGCGCAAGCCAACCTTGCGGGTAGATTTCTCAGGATAGCAAATAGTGTAGACGCTACATTAGCACAGCGTCTTTATGTCGATATGTATTCTCTGGCTGTTGACTAAGATTCAATACCGGACGATCTAGTAGCGGTTCATTGCGAAACAATTCAGGCAGGTATACGAACATTACTTGAACGTGCTGGCTAAAGGGCTATAATATAAACAACAACTTCACAACCTAACCCACCTCACTATGCACTCTCAAGATTGGAGAAAATATCTCGCCGAACTTCTTGGTACGTTTTTCCTTATATTCATGGGGGCTGGATCGGTTATCGTTGGTCAGACATTCGGAACATTTGATCTTTTGGGCGTCGCGGTAGCGCATGGACTGGCTATTATGGTCGGTATTTATGCATTTGCACATATCTCGGGAGCACACTTCAATCCAGCTGTTTCGATCGCTATGATGGCCACGAAAAAAATGCGCGTCATGGAGGGTGTGTCGTATATTATTTCTCAACTTCTTGGAGCCGCGCTCGCTACGCTCGCGCTCAAGCTCATCTTCATCGACCTCCTCGTAACGGAATTCGGCGTCCCATCGCTCATCGGTGGACTCTCTCCAGTCTCAGGAATCATCGTTGAGGCCATTCTTACCTTTGTACTCGTACTTGTCATCTTCTCCGTCGCTGTTGATCAGAAAGAAACTCGAAGCAACACCGCAGGAGTCATAATCGGCTCAGTAATTACCATGGATATCCTCGTGGGGGGAATGCTTACGGGTGGCGCTATGAACCCAGCTAGGTGGTTCGGTCCAGCCCTCATCTCAAACATGTGGACGAACTGGTACGTCTACCTCGCCGGCCCTATTCTCGGTGCCCTTCTCGCAGCCGCCCTCTACCAACTCGTCTACCTTAGGAAGAAGTAGGCATTTGTTGTGCGCCAAGCTTTCTTTCGCACTCAGTAATCAGTGCGAGAATTTCGGGCTTGAGCGTGTAGGATAATAATTCAGCCGAAGTCCAGGTGCTGATATATTTAGAGGTACTATCTGAATCAATAATCGCAACAGGCGGAAGAGACGCATCGAACTGATTATAAGTTAGATCCACATAAAGTCGCTGATCGGAGTGTGGACGACGGCTAAAGGGTATCGCATTCCAAAAGTGTTTATAGCAAAGCCCATTTGGAGTATATACATATCCTCCCAGCATTAATAAACCTGTTTTAGATTGAACATAGCCTGCCGCTTCAGCGCACCAAAGTATTGGAAATCCGGGAAGTGCCATTTCTAAAACTTTCCTTATTTGAAGTAACTGATCGAATAGCTCCTTATTAATTGTATCAGGAGGCAAAAAATTCAGGGGAGTTTCATGCGATGGAGCTTCGCGTAAGTGCATACATGGTATTAGTTACCTCATCTCATTCCACTCTTTTGTCTTATATCTCTCTCGTACGAGCTCTTCCGCGCGCGCAAGTTCTTCTTTGCTCCACGTTCCAATCTCAAACTGCTTTTCACTCGTAAATCCGCTCATCAAGGCGTTATAGAGCTCCTCACGAGTCACTTCCGGCCGCACCTGAGCCACTGATGTCACTCTCTCCTCGACAGCGGCAATCATCTTGTCTGCAATTTTTTCTTTTCCAACTTTCAATAAAGAAAACATCTTCTTCACATCAACCGTAAACAAAATCGTCCCATGCTGTAAAATAACTCCGCCCCTACGCGTCTGCGCATTACCAGAAATCTTTTTCGACGAACTCGAAACAATAATATCATTTATCGGCTTAAACTCGGCTTCAATTCCAACTAATTTCAATCCGTTAATGATCCATCCACATATCTCATGATATGATTCAGTGATGCCCAATCTCACACCATTTGCATCACAAAAATCTTTCTCCGGAACCATCACGGAATAGGTAATCTCTCCATCGAAATCATGATACACCGCACCGCCACCCGTACGTCGACGTATCACATCCACCACTCCATCACCAGATGGAGCTGTTCCCGCCCCCGTTTTTGTACACGCCTCTCTATTTATTTCATCCTCCAAGCTCTGGAAATATCCAATAGAAACCGCGCTTGGGTTCCATCGATAGAACCGCACCGTTGGCCGAACCAAGCCATTCGCCACTGCCTCGCAGCACGCCTCATCCAATGCCATATTCATAAAAGCATCATGCGTCTCCAACTCAATTACGCGCCAAGAAATATCAGAAAGTGCCATAAGAAAGTTATTTACCGGAAATAGCCGACCTAACCAACTCATCCAAGCCACTAGACGTATCTCCACCTCCAGCCTCACCGCTCGCAACACCTCCACTTCCCCAGCTATCTTTCCCTCCGCGAATCGCTTCCACAAGCGTATCTGCGATATTACTCGCGCTAAACCCTACAAGCTCAAAACCACGCTCATGAATCAAATCATTTAATTTCGACACAAAATCTCTCACTGGTGTCTCATTCGACATGCCATTTAATGCATTTTCAAGTTCACTTACACCCTCCTCCGGATGCATGAAAAAATCTCCCGTCAGGGATACATTACTCAAAACCCCTCCCTCTACATCGCACTTCACGCGAAGCAGTTTTCCTCCGGTAACTTTTTTAGTAGCTATGTATTCCATAGGCGCATACTACAGGCCTTTTCATGATGAGTAAAATAAAAAAGACCCCAGCTTTCCAGGGTCTTTATGTTTTGAAGATAAAGCTACTCTAAGTCTAGAATAGCTAATTCAGTGGAACCTATCATACTTCCGCCTCCCCCCATTGCATAGTCACGGAGCCCTTCCCTTCTTTGTTCGTCATATGATTTATCTTCGCGCGTAATGACTAATTGCTTTTCATGGGTTTGTGGATTTATTTTTACGCGTAACAGAAAATGAGGTGAAAACATATGTCCACTGAATTCCTGTATTTGCGCAGCGAAAGGTATCCTCATATCATCGTTCGTGCCGTCCAGCAAGGCTAACACTCGGACTTCAAGGTCTCTAAAGAAGGGAGCTAAATTTTTTTTTACCGCAGGATCTATTTTTGCTATTTCAGGCGACAAGATTGCCAAAGTTTTAGCAATTACTTCATTCCGATTTTCAGCTGGGTTGCTGCCTGGACTATTCATAAATAGGGATTTATAAAATACAAGAACATTATATCATAATTAATGAATTATGTAAATAAAAAGACCCCAGAATTATCCGGGGTCTTTGAGTAGTTTCAAGATAACGAAACGAAGATTTACTTCATTTCAACCTTAGCACCTGCATCTTCGAGAGTCTTCTTGACCTTCTCGCCTTCTGCACGGTCGATTCCTTCTTTAACTGGCTTTGGAGCACCATCTACGAGGTCCTTAGCTTCCTTAAGTCCGAGGCCTGTAAGCTCACGAACGGCCTTGATAACGTTGATCTTGCTTGCACCACCATCGAGAAGCGTAACAGTTACCGTTGAAGAAACTTCTTCAGCAGCAGCGGCACCACCGGCAGCAGCCATCATCATAGGAGCGGCAGCAGTAACTCCGAACTCTTCTTCCATAGCCTTAACGAGGGCTGCGAGGTCGAGGACTGAGAGCTCTTTGACTGCGTCGAGAACTTTTTTTGCGTTTGAACTGAGTTCCATAAAAATTAAATTAGAGAGAAATAAATAATATATTAAGCTTTTTGTTTCGCGACGGCATCAACCGTACGAACAAACTTGGCAAGGAGACCATGAAGTGAACCATGGAAACCCTGAATTGGGGACTTCATCATGTAGACCAACTTTGCGATGAGCTCCTCCTTTGATGGAAGTGCAGCATACTGCGCAGCCTCGCTACTCGACAAAATCTGACCTTCAAAAAGTCCACCGAGCAACTCGAGTTTCTCATAAGTCTTTTTTAACTTTTTGAGAAGTCGTGCCGGAGCAATAGGATCACCATAAGAAACCGTCATAGCTACAGAGCCCTCCATGACCTCACGGGGAATCTCTTTATAACCATGCTCGCCAGCAGCTTTGCGGATGAGTGTTTTCTTGGCAACCTTATACCCGACATTGTTGGCCCGAAGCTCTTTTCGAATGGCGGAAACAGCAGCTACTGGGAGTCCTCGGAAGTCTGCGAAGAAGAATGATTTTCCATTCGCGAACAACTCTTGAACCTCAGTGAGCATTTCCTGCTTTTTTGCTTTCGATGCAGCCATAGGTAGGGGTTAGGTTAAGAAATAAAATTGAGACAATAGATCTGGGAGCGGATACACACCTTCACTTCGCTACGGTGTAATACAAAAAAATCTCTGACATGCAGAGACTTACGCTTAACTCTTTATAATGAGGCTATTCATCCGACTATTCGGATTCCAGCTTCGAAAGAGTACTATTAGTGCCATCTTGGGAGGACTTCTACCCGTTTTCCTATGCTTTTCAGCTTCGGTTGGGATGCCGCCTGTCTCTGATGCGCAGACAATCTACCCTTCAAGGCCATATCTTGTCAAACAAAAAGGCACTAATCCGTAAAGGAATCAGTGCCCTAATCTTTCTCCCAATAAGTTCAAAGTTTAGGTCCCAATTCCAAGGTCTTTTTCGTATTGTGCCAATCCTTCTACTCCCAATTTTTTCACCACATCCAATGCCTTCAAAAGACGTGGACCAAAGTCTTCTGGATCCGTAATAAGCGATATTGAATGTTCTATGGCAAGTGCAATTTGCTTATCGGTAAGATCTTTATACTGATTTAATGCGGTTAAATCCCCAAGAGATCCGAGCCCCTCCCAGACATCCGTTGGCTCATTATGAAACGCATCTGCATTTTCCAGCGCCTCATAAATGGAATGGTACAGTCTCGAATCAACTCCGTTTGGTACTTTTATAGCCTCTCCTATCTCACGTACAAGGCTAAATTCAAGTCCGGATGCATCAAGGTTTGCACCTACTGGCGTTTTTGCCAAGTACACATCAAAAGCATCAGAGATATCCGCCATCATGGATACCTGCCTTATTGGCGTATGTAATAAATGATCCAAGTTTTGTGCGAATCTCATTGCTTACCGCTGCCGCGTCCCCTCCGTGAAATTTGAGAGATTCTGGAGTCGTATAGTCTTGTACGAGACGAGCAGTCATGACGTCCGCTAATGGGGGAAGGGCTTCTGGAGAGGTAGGTGTAGTCATATGTGATGAGGGATAAAATAGTAAAATATATATAAATATGTGGGACGGAATATTACTTAACCACAGAACTCTTCCTGAGATCAATACAATAACCCGAGAGGTAAGACTTGTAATTATGGTCAAAACACTGATTATCAGCACCACCTTGAGATGTCTGAGCGGTCTGAGAGCCAAGATCCACGGTTGATTCACCGTCGGTATCACCACTAATCAAATCCTCAAAATCAGCACGCTGAGCATCCACTTCTCGCTGTGCGGCAGAGAAGAATCGAGTTCCAAATACCTTCATAAAGTCCTTAAGGAGAGGGGCGATATCAGTTCCCACATCAATTTCATCATAGGATTCAATATAGTCACCAAGTACGCTGCAATTTTCGCCAATAGCATCAGGATAAGTATCGCTATAAGCGCAAGTAGCCTGAAGGCTAAGCTGCATTTTTTCGTAGACAGCAATATAGCAATCATCTTTTGATATTCCAGGACGCTTACGATTACATTTCGTGAGAGATGTTTTAAAGCCTTTGGCATCACGTTTAAACGTTGTGAGCTGAGTCTGTGCATCATCGAGGTACTGAAGTTCTTCTTCGGGGGTAAGTTCAGTATCATTATCATCTAAAAAAGAATCATCAGCCGAAGGGTCAGTAATATCTTCATCCTGGGCCACAAGAACGGATGCGCGCATAGCCTTCGAAGAAAAGGAATGAAGAGGTGCGATAAAGCCGATTGCTATGGCAAGAGAAAGCCCAAGGAGAAAAGCGGAAAGGCGATGAGTGTTAACATTATTTTTCATAAAGTTTTGTTTTAATATTGATACTATTATAACATAAATAGAGAAAAAAGCAATATACAAAACGCAAAAAAGCCCCAGTTTTTACAGCACAAAAAAATGTGCCTTCCTCGAGCCATTTTGAAATCCCTAAAGGCTGACCTATGGTAATATGTTATTTTTGTTTCCTGATTCATTTCTTTTCCCGGGAAAACTTTTAGCTTTGAAAATGGCACTTTTTAAACATTAGTAGTACTATGAACTCATAGACAGAAAAGTCAATGTGTCAATTTTCGAAAAACTGGGTTTTTTTAGTGAGGAACAGTTGACAAAAAAATAAAGAAATGTAAAATCACGAACCAAAATAATAATCATATGCAAGTACTATCAAATAAAGCCGAAGGAGCTTCACCAAAGGAACCAGTGTTCGTAGATTTGTTCGAGTCACAAGGAATGCCCGTACGCAGGCTTAACTCGCAACGCACAAAGGAGCCATTATCTCCGGTAGGACTCAAGTTTTTGCAATACATTGTGGAACTTCTGGGAAAACGAAACGTCACGTCTGACGACATCCTTCTTACGGAACTGGTGAATGGCTTTATCGTAGAAATTCCGCGAATGGAGAGGAGTATTGTTTTTCGCGATATCGCCCGGAATCTTAGTAGTGTCGCCATCAGAACACCTACGCACGGCACGTCCATGGCGATTGATGGGGAGAATAATCAGGCAGGGAAGGTAGGTGAAGTGCTTTTATATGACATGGTCGAACGTGAGGATGCCTCCGGAATGATGATGACCGTCGTTGGCGCGAGAAATATTCCTAAACCAAAAATAAATGTGCAGGATCGAGTAGTGCCGCATTGGTACATGGATGAGTTGCGTCAAAGAAGCGACCGAGAAATGGCAGAGGAAAGAGAAGAAAGAGACCAGAGAAAAAGAGAAATGATTAAAAAAATCAAACAAAAATTTCCAAGAGCGGGAGATTTTATGAGTATGATTGATATGAGCGGCATCAAAATAGACGGAATGCGAATCAACGCCATTGGAGCCATATATGGAATTACAGATCCAGAAGGAACGCCGATGGATCGCTTACTTCTTGCGGCAAAAATATATGGAGAAAATGATATTGGTGTGCTGAAGGCGGCGAAGACAGTGATGGAAGCAATGATGGAGACGCATGGAAGAGCGCAGCGCGCCATGCTATGATGAAAATATATGATGAGTGAACTTACAAAATGGTTGGAGGAAATTGGTACATCCAGATCGACAGGTAAGATTCCGCTTCTTGTTATTCTCGGGCCAACTGCTTCCGGCAAAACCGCGCTCTCGCTCAAGCTCGCCCACGAGCTACATGGAGAAATTATTTCCGCCGACTCTCGTCAGATTTATAAAGAAATTGACATTGGAAGCGACAAATTGCCACTCGACAATAAGCATTGTTACGACGGTATTCCACATCATCTGATTGATGTTGTTCCACCTAGGGAGACCTATACGATGGGAGATTTCAAGCGCGATGCAGAAAAAATTATTGGAGAAATTTATGCACGTGGTCACCTTCCTATGTTGGTTGGAGGAACGGGTTTGTATATTCGTGCCATTACGAATAATTACGATCTACCTGCGGTAAAAGTAGATCATGAGTTACGTCGTAAATTATATGCGATGAAAAAAGAAAATCTTCATAAACTGCTTCAAGAAAAAGATCCGGTCACGGCGGCAAAAATTCATATGAATAATATTCCGTATGTCACCCGAGCGTTGGAAATTATCGAAGGAACAGGCGTGCCAAAAACCGACCAGACCGCCGAACCCAAATATAATGTTTTCATGTTGGGGATTCAATGGCCGCGCGAAGAACTTTATGCCCGTATTGATCAGCGTGTTGATCTGCAACTTCAGCGGGGGTTGGTAGAAGAATCGCGGAAACTTATTGAAAAATATGGAGTGGACTCGCGCCTCCCATCTCTCACCTCCTTGGGCCTGAAAGAGTTTGTCCCCTATTTCAACGGAGAGTCTACGTTGGAACAAGTGGCTCAAAAAATAAAAACTGCCACTCGTCAATACGCAAAACGTCAGATTAATTGGTTTAGAAAAGACGAAAGTATCCATTGGATCCCAAGTGAAAGTCTTGACGAAATATGAGAAAAATTTATGGCTTCTGGTCGACCATAGATTTTAGCTTTATAAACCTGCATTTCACCAAGTAAATTTTCCAACTCGCAAAATCTCACTCATGTTATACTCCACCCATGTCTCTTCTGGGAAAACGTTGGATTATCAAAAATACGAGCAACGAGAAAAAACTTCTCGAAAAAATCATGCAGAATCGTGACTTGAACGATACTGAAACAATCACGACGTTTTTTAGTGAAACAGAAAACTTCCTCGATCCATACTTAATGAAAGATATGGAAAAAGCCGTAGCGCGAATTAAGCAGGCAATAAGCGATAAAGAGCGCATCATTATTTACGGAGATTATGATGTGGACGGCATTACCGGCACTACGATTCTTGTAAAAACACTCAATAAGCTTGGCGCGCAAACTTCCTATAGAATTCCACACCGCTTCGACGATGGATATGGTCTACATGATAAATATGTAGATGAAGTAGCAGTCATTGGCGCTAAACTCATTATCACCGTTGACTGTGGCATCTCCTGCGCGAAGCAAATTACCCACGCGAAACAGCTCGGTCTCGATGTGATTATTACCGATCACCACACGATTCCTGAAATTTTCCCATCAGATGCTTATGCCATTCTTCACCCGCTACAGTCGGACTGCCCGTATCCATTCAAGGGACTTACCGGTTCAGCGGTCGCATTTAAATTGGCCCATGCCATGCTGCAGTCAGCAGACGGCGCCTCAGTAGAGGTGTCCCTTGGGGGAAGCACTGATCCCGATTCCAAACTTCAATTTGATCGCAAATCATTCCTCGAATCCCTCACCGACCTTGCAAGTTTTGGAACGGTTGCCGACTGCGGACCACTCACCGGAGAAAACAGAACCATTGTGAAACGTGGCCTAAAAGCTTTCAAAAACACACACTGGGCCGGACTTCGCCAGATGAAAAACCTCGCAAAAATCAAAGATGAAGATGTACTCGATACCACGACGATTGGATTTAAAATGGGGCCTCGCATCAACGCGGCAGGACGCGTAGATCATCCCTATGTGGCGCTGCAGCTACTTCTCCGTGACGAAGACGACGCACGTACGCTCGGTCTCGCGCAGAAACTTGAAGGTCTGAATATTCTCAGGCAGGAGATGACGCAAAAAGCTGTTTTCGAGGCTATGAAGCTCTATAAACCAGAATATCATAAACATCTATTTATCGCGCATTCTCCAGACTGGCATACCGGAATTCTTGGATTAATCGCTTCGCGAGCCGTAGAAAAATTTGGCTGCCCCGCAATCATTCTCCAAGAAAGAGGAGATATGCTTGTCGCCTCCGCACGCTCTATTGATGGCTGCAACATCACCGAACTTATCGGATCGCAGGCCGAGAATCTCATCACCTTTGGAGGTCATAGCGCCGCCGCAGGATTTTCTGTGAAAAAAGAAAAACTCCACATCGTCGAAAGAGAATTTTACAAAAATGCACAAAAATTATGGGGAACTGCCGCCGGTGGATTTACGCCCGCCCTCAATCTCGATTGTGAAATTTTTCATAACGAACTCACGACCGAGAACGCCATGAAGATAGAAAAAATGCAACCGTTCGGTATCGGCAACACCAAGCCACTTTTCGTCCTCAGGGATGCGCGAATCTCCGATATTTCTCTTGTCGGCAAAGAGCACAATCACGCCCGTCTCACTATTCAAACCAATGATCAGGATCTAGTTGGTATCTTTTTCTCTGCCCCTGAAAAAGTCCTCCGACGCCAAATAGGCGACATCAATACGCCCGTTTCCATCGCCTGCAATCTCGAACTCAACCGCTTCCGTGGAAAAACTTCTTTACAACTTATGATTGTGGATATCGAGGTTAGTCATTAAAGGGTCACAAAAATAGCAATTATTATTAAAGAAAATGTCAGCTTATTGTTAGAACTGGAGCGTATGGTTGAGTTACCAGACACGCGGGGGTTCGCCGGTGTGCTTCCGGGACTCGTCATTCTCGGAATACGGGTTCGACTCCCGTAACCTCCACCGGTCTGGCAGACGAAGAAAAAGAGCTACCTATTCAATTAGGTGGCTCTTTTTATGGGCACTCCTGGGACTCGTCACCTGCATTCTATCACTTGTAAGGTTCCCTAGGAAGTCATTTTCCTCCCGACTACTCAACAACACAACCGCCCCAAAGCCAAGCCAAAATACTTCCCACAGAGGGCGACCCCTGTTAAGCTGGTCCCTTCGAAGTATATGAAATTGACCGTGCTCATATGCTTGACATAATTAATAAAAAGGTTTACAATTACACAATCGCTACAAGAGCGTACAGAACTTACTCGCAAAACCTAAACCAACTCATGGATTCCCCACAATCGGTACAGCAACAAATAGTAGACCTCCTGCTCAGTAATCAGAAAATTTTGATTATGGCATCAAGCCCGGCCGATGGTGATTGTATCGGTAGTGCACTCGCTCTCTATATTGCACTCAAGAAACTGGGAAAAGAAATTACCGTCGTGTGTCCTGATCCAATTCCGGATGTGTATCACTTTCTTCCGACAATGCACGTCATTGGAAATCGCGTGGTCGCATCAAAAGATTTTATTATCACAATTGATACCAAAAAAATTCACAGCGCACAGGTAAAAAATATTATTGAAGACGGAAAGATAAATATTATCATCATGCCGGAAAACGGCCGTCTCTCCGAGCAGGATGTTGCGTTTAATTATGGTCCCGAGCGATATGATCTCATTATTACGGTTGATACAGGTGGACTTGAGCAATTAGGAACACTCTATTCAGGAAATATCGAAATGTTTAGTCAGATGCCGGTAATTAATATCGATCATCACTTCTCGAACGATCATTTCGGAAAGATTAACTACGTCGATGTAATGGCTTCTGCTACAACAGAATTAATTATTCCACTTATTTCTATGATCGCCGATAAATCCGGACAGGAAATCTGGGATGAGGATATCGCCACATTGCTCCTCACGGGAATTATTACGGATACGGGAAGTTTTCAGAACGCGAACACCACGCCTCGCGCCTTCGACGCTTCGGCGCAACTCATCGGCCACGGCGCACGCCAGCAAGAAATTATTCAACATATCTTCAAGACGAAACAGCTCACAACGCTCAAACTCTGGGGCCGTATTCTTACAAAGATGCAAACAGATGAAGCCTTCCACATTGTTTGGTCGGTTCTTACACAAAAAGACTTTACTGATACTGGTGCCTCCGAAAATGAAACCGGCGGAATTATCGATGAACTTCTTTCAAACGCCCCCGGCGCGGAAATTATTTGTCTTATTAAAGAAAAAAAAGACGGACTTGTTTCCGGGTCCATTCGCACTACAAATCCATCCGTCGATGCAAGCGCTATTGCGGAATCATTTGGCGGTGGCGGCCACACACGTGCAGCGGGATTCAAGATGCAGGGCGTTCCGGTTGAAAAGGTAGAAGAACAAATTCTCAAAGCCTTCCGCGACTATCAGTCCAAGCGTCTCGGTGTTCCACTCGAGGGCGAGCAGACTATTTCTCAGCCACCGATTGTTCCCATCAAATTCAAAGAGGAGCTAACGAAAGAACAGGAGAAAATTGAGGTAAAACCAGAACCAAAGAAAACTCCAAAGCTCGAACTCAAACTCGAACCAAAAAAAGTAGAACAGCCAAGAGTTCCCGAGGCACCCACGCCAGTTATAGAGGAAGTAGTAATACCAGTAACTGTTCCGCTAGCACCAGAGCCAACTCAGCCAAATCCAGAACCGGTAGCACCTCCAGCATCTGAACCGGAACCTGCACCCGATATCTTACCTTCAAGGCCATCCTCCTCATTCAACTTCCAGGAACCGGTTGAGCAAAAAACTGAATCCGATCTTCCGCAGGGCACAGAATCAACGACAGAGCCAAAACCGGAGACGCCATATACGTTTACAGCGCCACAAGCCTAGTAGACATTTGAACCTAGACATAATACATTTGTTAATTAAGACAAGTGTATATTTTGCGTTGTATCGAAAAGGAGAACTACGGGCTCCCTTAAAGCTGAAATATATGGTATACTTACACGATACTTTTTATGCACCCATATGCCTGAAAATTCACTCTCTCAACTCATCCAAAAAAGTCTTCTCATATCCCCGGAAATGAAGGAGCACCTTGCTACAAAAATTGCCACATTTACCGAAACCCAGCAGCAGGAAATGATAACGGCAATTCAACAGTCAGAAGAAGACTTGAAGCAGCTTTTAAACGATGCCCTGAAAGATGATGAAGAAAAACTTCTACGAGTACAGAGGAAGCTGGATGAGGTGTGGAAAATATATATAAAAGAAATTGAGGGAGTATCCGAGGTTAATGAGACGCAGGCTGAGGAAAATTTACTCAAAAGTCTTGAGGAGAATGATACAAAATAAAAAATAGAAACAAAAAATGGCTGAAGGAGAACAAATAAATACAGAACAAACGAGGCTTGATAAAATCGACAAAAAAATCGATAAAAAAGTCATGGTAAAAGGCAAGGACTATGCCGAAATCGTTATCAAGAAGGTTGATACAATTGAGGAAAAACTGAAGTCAAATTTTGGCATAAAAGAGCAAGCTGTCTTGGATTCACCAAAATTCAAGGAATCAAAGAGCAAGGCTTTTTCGGACACATTTGCGATTCTCCGCGAAATTGACGAGAAAAATATAGATGCGTTAACGGTCAAGCTCGATCAAAAGCTAAAGGATATAGAAAAGGAATTCGTTCCATTTAGCGCGGAAGAAGTTAAGATCACAAAATTCAAGAATGATCTCACGGATTTCAACACGTATATGGAAAAACGAAGAGGCCTGGAGAAAAGTGGAAAATTCCAAGAGGCGCAGAATCTGACGAGTGAATATCAATCGAAGCATATGGTCGCGACCGAAACAGCTTCGCCAATTGAGACAGCTAACTACCTTGAGAGCAAGAAGTATCAAGAAGTAAAAAATACACTCGGAGACTCGGAAAAGATAAACGAACTCCTTCGTATGGCGCAGGGTTTTGTCGATCAGGCTAACGAAGAGCGCAAATTCGAACAGCAGGAAGGATTCAGGGTTGGCTACATGGTACAAGGATCAAATATATACAGCGAGAAAAGCGCAGTGGGGCTTCCGTCGGATTTAGTGCAAACCACCGACAAGGGGAATGAAAAAGAGATAGTAGATCTCGCCGCTATAGTCGAAATAAATCCCGAAAAGGGAGTTCGTATCGTGATGACAGCCGCGTGTACGGATGCCACGAGAGCTGAGCTGAAAGAAATGGGGGTATCTGAAGGGTGGGTAAAAGCCGCAGTATTGAGGCAGGCAATTCATGAGTTCAAAATGAAATTTTCACACTGCGAAGAAGGAATGACTCGTTGCGTTACACCAAAAAGAGAAGGGAAAAGCGTAGAAACAGAGGCGCAGGCAAAAGCTCTTGTGGAAGAGGCAAACGCCTTGAAGGCAAAGATAGAAATTGCGACACTCATGGACAAGACTCCCATTGCTTCAAAAAGAGCAATAGAGGCGCTCAGCGGCAATGTAATGAGCAAAGACGGCAAGGTTTCATTTACTCCAAAATTTCTAGCAGATTTCGAAAACCTCACGATTGAACAGAAAAAAAACGGAATAAAAATCGCACAAGATTCCCTATTAAAAGCTTCAATGATTGAGGCTACGGAAAAAACGGAAGACCCGGTGTCAAAGCATTTTCACCTAGGAAGAGAAGCGTTGCAAAATGGAGATTTACCTGGGGCGAGATTCCGATTCAATCAATTTCTGGATGAGGTTTCCAGGCAGCAGGACCGACCTGAAACGAAAGATATGATTGTGTTTGCGAAAGATCAGATAAAGATATTCAATATTGCCAGCATCAAGAGACTTCAAAAAATAAATGACCAATTATCAGATTCAAAGCGATATGAGGCATTATTCAAGGATCATGCTAATGAAAGATTTTTGTATAATTTTGTTACAAAAAATAAAGCGAATCTCGCGTTCCAACTTCAGCAGATTGAAGCGGGTACGATAGAGGCTAGGGCACAGGGGGCGTCTCTGGTGCAGAGAAAAGAGCAGGCTATTTCCGCGACACCAATCGTGGGGCCTGATGGGCGCGCGCCTTCGATGCAGGAAAAAGATAACAGTGACAAGGTAATGGATGCCTGGAATAGTGTCGTATATGCGGAATTTTCGACGGGAATAGAAAGCGACAAGGGCAAGATTCAGGATGAATATCTTAGCGCGGCGCGATCCCTCCGGGCGCTAGGGCAGCCGGATATGGCATCGGGGTATTTTGAGGCGGCGATGAAGGAGGATATTGATAGAGTTCGAGGAAGTATAAGTACGGCACAGAAAGAGCAGATGCGAACAAAGATTATAAATGAAAATGAAAAAAAACGATCCACGTATGAGACAACAATTAGAACGAAAATGTGGGGCCAAATTGAAGAGTTTAACGCAAAACGTCCACCGGAGCAGCAAAAACCCTTAGAGATTTCGGCTACAGATTTGAAGGCCCTTGTAGATGAAGCAATGTCCGAGGGAGTAGAGGAGAAGATGAATAAGGCCGTAATGCATGGCATGGAGGTCGCTAATGACAAGGGTGAGTTAGAGAAAGGTAGTAAGAAGGCCTGGGGCGAGTATGAGTCGATGATGGATGTGAATGATAAGTGGTACATAATCTCGGACAAGGAGGCTGAAAAGATTGCGGAACAGGTATTTATCAATGGTGTAATTATGGCTATCTCAGGCGGTGTTGGCTCACTCGCTGCTGCCAGCGTACGTGCCTATATGATCGCAAATGGTATTAGATCGGGACTAGCGCTGGGCGCAGCAGGATTTGTCACGGAATCTACCGGATTTGAGTTGGCGAACAGGGCACTTCGTACAGTGGCATTGCACGAGGAAGGATTATTCATGCCTACAGAGCTGGCAAAAGGTATCGGTCAGAGCATGCTGATGTTCGGCTCAATTAGCATCGGTAACAAAGGTTGGTCAGTCGTAAGCAAAGCTAGCGGCATCACCGCAGAGGAAGCGCTCGTCACGGCGGGAACTACGGAAAAACTGCTTCGCCAGGGAGCCGACAAATCAGGTGAACTAACGGTCAGGGCCTCTATGAAAAAAGCCTCTGATAACGTTGTCGAGGAGAGTCTGGGCAAAATCACCGGAAGAACAATTCGTAAGGGCCTAGACTGGTCCGGCCAACTTGCTACTGAAGCGGCCATCTTCAGCGCTACAAGCGATAACTCATTTATTGAAAGCGCGGGCGACATTATTATGCTGCGTATTGGTGCAAAATTAGTCAGTCCAATGACAGGAGTGATGCACGATGCAGGAAAAAAGATAATGGAAGAAGGAGTGAAAAAGGGTCAGGAAAAAGAGATGAACATTCCGGTAGGTACTTCTGATAAGCTTGTGGGCGAAGTAGTGGAAACAAGTAAAAAAGCAGAACCGGAAGGAGTAGTTGAGCCAACGAGACAGGTAAGAGTTAAGAGAACAGCGATCCAAGATGAAACACCGCTCGTGCCAAAAAGAATAACCCAAGATGAGTCAATACCCGCGCCTGAAGTTGCCATTGTTCCAAAAGAAAAAGCACTTGGTAATTTGATGAAAGACGGGAAAATCGATCCGCAATTGCAGCAGCTCCAGGAGCGTTCTCAGAAAGCCCACGAGGGGGAATTGGCGAAAATGAGCGATGCAGAGGCTAGATTAAGCGCACTGGAAGGGATGAAAGAACCGGTCGTTGAGCATTCCGCGGAAAATCAAAAAAGCCTGACGGAAATAATAGCGTTCATTAGTGGTGAGACGGATTTCGGAGTGGTTCCGGATTTTGATGAGGCGTGGAGCGCAATTGAAAAATCACAGCTTACTCTTCCACAAAAGAAAATGGCGCTGGCGACAGTCGCGCATATATTAAAACTAAAGCATGAAACAAATGCCGTTACTTTGAGGGTAAATTTGGAAGTACGCAGACGCCTTGGCGTTAGCCCTGGGGAAAGATATAAAGGTCCTGTTACTGACGCAGAGGTCATGGAGAAACAGGTAATGGGGGAGCTTCTTGCCGAAAAAATGAATCTTCCGCCCATGAAAGGAAGGATTGAATATAGGGAGATGCAGGGGGTATTAATAATACGATGTGAAAATAATGAAGATTTTGGCAATATAACGAGTCGTCATCCCACGCACCTTCCGAAAGGAGAAGCGTTCACGCCGCAACAGACTCCTATGGGAATAAGTATGGTTGTTATACGAGGTGACATTGAATTATCAGAAAAGAATTTTACTGTTAGACATGAACTTCAGCATATTTTGAAACAGGGTTCTAATGACTTGGAGCCGGGAAGGATGGCATATAACAAATATAAAAAAACTGAAATCGTTGACGAGAACGGACAAATAGATATGACAAAAATCACAGAGTATATGAGAACAGAAGCAGGTGATATAGAGACATTCTTCAAGGATGAGATACTGGCTTTTTTACGAACGCACGACAAGTCAGTCGAGGATATAGCGTTTGTCCTACATGAAAAGGAAAATGGCGCATATGATTACTGGAACAAAAACAGAGATGATATATTTCGGGATATAGCTGGAGTTCACACCGAGCTTTTTCAGAATCGCGATTTCGTGCAAAAGGTAGACGCTCTCATTCAGCAAGAACGAGCAAAATATAGACAGGAGTCAAAAATTTGGCTCGACAAAATAGCCGCTACTGTCTTGGAGCTGCAAGAACATGGGGGGTTGTCCGAGGAGCAGGCACGTGATCATCTGGCGAATAGACTGATGTTCGTTCCAGTGCGCGCATGGGATACATGTTTGCATGATGGCGCGGGGAAAGAAGTATCAGCGCCTCCACCAACTCGTATTCCTCATCCTGAAGAGGTGGCGCACGAAAATACACAAGCCGAAAATCATATAGATGTAAAAAAAATTGATCCGCAAGGACATGAACTCATAGAGAAAAATGACCTCGCCGAGCTGAAACGCACGGAAGTATATGATGCCATTCTCCGTGGCGAGAAAGAAATGACTACGGACGCGCAGGGCAGAAACATCACCTTTTACCGTGGTAAATTCATCGCCGCGGGTGGTATGGGATCGATTTCAAATGTGGCATTCGTGAGAGATGGTGAGACGAAATTACATTTTGCCGCAATCAAACAATCGCACGTGGGGAAAGAGCAATATTTCGACGCCGAGGTGGAAGGAGCGAAGATGATAAATGATATGAACCATCCAAATATCATCAAACCGCTCATCATCAAGCCGGATTTTATTATTTTTGAATCGTCAAGCGATGCAAGAAATATAGTATATGAGCGTTTTGCCGGCCCGGGTGTCGGCAAGTACTTCGGAGCACTTGTTGATGCGGGAAGAGGAATCCAAGAGCTGCAGAGACATGGATATTTTCATGGAGACGTGAAAGAGGGGAATATTTTGATGCTGAATGGAGTCGCAAAAGTAATCGATATTTCACCATTGCCGTTTCAGGACGTGCAGTCACGACAGTGGCCAAAAACTCCAGGATATAGCTATGAGGAGATGGATATCACGGAATCGGGCGTTGAGCTCAGAAGAAGAGGACTCACGAATCTGGAAATTAATAATCATCTTGGTCGTGCGATCGATACGCTTGCCTATGCGAAAATGATGAGGAATGCCCTAAACCGTTATCGTCCGGGATGGAAGGCAGATGGGAAATTAGAAAATTTTATCAATGCATGCGCAGATCCCGTCACGGGTGGTAAAGAAGGCATGTTAGAGCGCGCGATTCAATTCGCGACCATTCTCAAGACTGAACAGAGATTGCCAACCGGAGAGGAGATTGCCGATCCAAATGATATGATTGAGCAAAGAGCTACCGTAGTACCGGGGGGCTCCAAGAAGAAATAAACCATAAAAACATAGTATTTTAACTCTAACAGCCTCATAATATGAACACTACCCCTTCAGGAGCAAATCAAATGGAAGCAAAGTATCTAGAACAAGTTGAAGCATTTGTCGTTGATGGACTCGGGCGAACGCCTGAGGCGGAATCAATACACCCTATGTCACTGCAGGAGTATCGAAACCTCTGCAGAACGTACCTGGGGGGTAAAGCTGTACTCACGAGCGATCTCCTTGCGAGACGCCTCGACTATATACGCCAGGATAGCAAGCTAAAGGGACATTTTAGTCCCGGAAATACATATTGCCCTGCGATTATTCCATTCTCAAACTTCGGGAATGTTTTACCCGCGGATGAAATTGAGAAAGGGTATGCACTTCGTACGCTCGTCATTGATCCTCAAGGTAAAACAATTAATGGTTTTTCCCCAAAGCCTTCACGCATTTTCAGCAGGCTTCCGTTGGAAATACAGCAGCTAGCATTTGGAGTTGATGCATATGGAAATGATGATCCTTATAGCGTGAGTCCTCAAGAACGAGAAAAAATCGTCGCCAAATACGAAGCAGCCTTTCATGCACTCGAGAAGTTGGTCGAATAATGGCTATCGAGTCAGCAGTCGCAACTAAAAAAACCAAAATGAAAATGAAAAAAGAAATCCAGGAATATATACGAAATTCAAAAACACTTTCTGAAGAGAAAAAGTATCTCTATCTTCAGGCAGTTTTATTGATGGACAGTAAGGCACTTCAGGAGATCGCGCATATTTTCGCAAGTGAAAAAGAGAGGCTGGAGAACATCGAAGAAGCAAGGAAGATATCTATCAGTAAAGAAAATCAGACGTTTGTGCAGGAGCTCGATGAGAGCATAAAATCAAGTCTCAAGGCGCAAATGGGCGAACAAGAGACGCAAGAAAAGTCGCATACAGAAGATATTCTAAAAAAACTCGATACGATATGAGACACATGTACTGTCATCATCGGGTTGAATATAATATGCATTCACGACGCATGATTTTTCTCGAAGGAAGTGCGGAGACACAACAACTAACGAACACCATTCGGGATAAGGAAAAGCAGCTCAAGAAAGACGTCGTACGCGAGGAAGATATACAGAAAAAAGTCAGCGATATTGATGCAAAAATTCAACGAGCTCCACTCGATGCTGAGCACAAGGAGAATGTAAAAAAGGAATTAGCAAAGTTGCAAAGCGCACATGCCAATACATTAACTGCGATCGACAAGATATCGGAATAAGGGCTCAAGACAGCGGTTGAACAGATTCAGCGCGATCTGGATGCATTCGAAACGCGAGATGATATGCGCGCAATATTTGAAATTATTAATGATCCAGAGTTCGCAAATATCAGCCAAATAGGTGAGGAAATTCAGGCAAAAACGCAGCAGGAAGGAAAGACAATCGATGAATATCTCGCGCACGTTATGGCTAATGGAGAAAGTACCAAGGGACATGAGGCTGATATAGAAAAATACATGATGTCGCACCAGGAATTTCTCGTCTCCCTTCAAAAGTGGGTTGAAATCACGAATCGTTTTGCTGCGAAGGATCCGAAAAGAGCAGAAGAGCGAAAAACACTTCTCCGGTCATTGCTCGGAGAGAATGCGACGATTGAAATCCCGGTACTCCAAGCCGATAAGGATGCCCATGGAGGACTGAAAAAAATTGTAGGAAAAATGCCTATTCCCGAGTCGACACAGCAAGTAGAAGCACTACAGCAAATGGGGCAAAAGGAATTATTGCATTTACGCGCTACGCTTTACCGGATCACTGGCGATAAGCAGTATGAGGCTTCTTTTGAGACATTGAATCAGCAAACGGAGTCCGATCTATTAAATAATACACTCGATGTCGTTGAGCATACGGAGAATGTTTCTCCCGACGACAAGCCGCTTCAGGATTGGGCATCTGGAAAAATTGGAGAACTCAGCGCGACGTTTCAGGAGCTGCAGGCATCAAGCGCGAAAGATCCACTTGCCACACAAACAAAGGCAAAAGCATTTTTGGACCGACTCAATGCTCTTTCAAATGGGTATCAGATGGTTGGTGTCGATGAAGGAAAAGGAGCTAATGCCATGCAAATAGCACTAGCTCGGCATCTGTACCTGAAGGAGAGTTTCAGTATGGCACTCGCGCAATATACCCAAAAAACAGAAGATCTTCTTATGGATACATTTGCGAATGATCCAAAGCTAAGAGAATATCGAGGTACGGTTACGGATGTCGTCGGGCGCACGAATGGATATATAAAAAGCGCGCAGACATTATTCCAGCAGGTACAGAAAACAGGAGAAGTACCAAGCAAAACAACGATGGCGATGTTTCATGGCGAGGCGAGAAATATTCTTGGTGATCCTGCCTTCAATCAGCTCTTGAGTTCCGGTGCCGACGGTTTTATTGGCGGAATGGCACTTCCGGATGAGCATGTGGCACCACGACTCCGAGCGAAAATTCTTGAACTTCAAAAGATGTCAAAGCAGGTAACCGAATATCTCCGTACCGTAAATGTACTGACCCGGCAAGTGATAGCAATGGAAGGTCATGGAGTAGGACCGGGTGACTTCTCCAAGGATGCCGCCAAATATTTAGCGATCACGGCAGCTGCCGTTGCAGGCACTGCAATAGCGACCGTATTGACCGGTGGACTTGCCGCTGGACCAGTTGCGGTATTGATTGCAACCTCACTTGGTGCAGCTATCGGATCACAGCTAACCACGGCGGCAATAGAAGGAAATGCAGACGCATTATCTCCCGAAAATATGGCCAAGGCATGGGTTCAAGGCGCCGCCGCCTCCGGCGGCGGTGCCATAGCCGGTAAGTTTATCGGCATGGCTGGTGGCCGAATGGCTGCGGCCATTTCTAATAAAATCCCCGGTCTTTCTAAAAAAGCCTCCTCGTATATGGCGCAGGAGCTTGAGCGTCTCGCTCAGCAGGCAGCAAAAAATCCTGCCCTCAAAGAACCAAAAACCCTCATGCAGTCTCTTCGTCACATCGCGAAAGAAATTTCGAAAGAAACCGGCGAAGAATTCACAGAAGACGCTATGCAAAAAATCGGTGAAGGCCTCGCTCCGAACCACCCGGAGCTCGGCTTCCTCTTCACTCTTATCCCATCCGCCACAAAAACTGGCCGCGCCACATTCAAAGCAGAAATAGGAAAGAATACGCCGCACGCATCACCGACGAATATTGTTCCACCGGACACGACTACGCCAGTTGATACCACCGTGTCACCAGACCTTACCACGCCACCGATCGTCACGAACGAAGCAGCTCAAGAGGCTACATCGCCAGTCCAGGCAAATATTGAGGCACCCAATATAATTACTCCACCTACCACGGAAGTTGTAGAAGTGCCTGTGACTATAGATATGGCTAGTCAGAAAGAAGTCAGTGGCCAACCCAAGGCAGCCGCAGAAGGAGAAGCTCCGCATGATGTATTCATGCAAAAAATTGGAAAAGCTTTTATGGATGAGGGCAATACTAATCTTGGGATCAAGTCATCGCCTGATAGTTCTCTGACGTATGATGGTCAGACAGCTCAAGTTGCCGAGCACTTTCGATCAAAAGGCTTTGAGGTTCAGTCCGATTCCGTGACAGGTAGAGTCATCATTAAAGATGGTGAATTTTCATTTTATGTTGAGCCTTCATTTACTCGACGAACACTGCTTGTTTTGGATGCCCCTGACTGCACTCCTGAAAAATTAATTGATGCTATGAGTGCCAATCCGAAGATGAAAAGATTATTTGATTTGGATGCGGGAAATTCGGAAAAATATACGGTTGGTGAGCATACTGCCATGGTGATGCGACAGTTTGAGAAATATTTTAAGGATGATGCTTTGCCACCTGAATTTGATAGAAAAATGTTCAGAGTTCTTCTTTTACTTCATGACGTTGGTAAAGGTATTGCCGTTGAGCAGAGGGGAGATAACAAGGCTCAACATGCCTATACTTTGGAACAGATAGATCCCATACTGCGAAGTATGGACATAGGCGAAAGTCAGTCACGAATTATCAAGTCATTGATTTCTGGAGATCCATTTGGTCAGCTATTAACAGGAAAAATTCCGCCAGAACAGGCTTCAATACTTATCGGGGAAATGGCCCGTAAAGCTCAGATGCCCGTAGATGGTTTTTATAAAATATTGAAAATTTTCTACCAGTCAGATGCAGCGAGTTATACAGTAGATGCTGGTGGAAAAAAGTCGCTCGATGGTCTTTTTAAATTTGATCCTGAGTCAGGTAAAATGGATCTTATTGGAGATGCGGCCGTAAAAGTTTCATCTCTCGAGACCGTTATGGATCGTAGGCTCGAAGCTTTAAGTCAAAAAATTGATACACTACGTTCGGGTATCCAGCAGGGCAATATGAACATCGAAGGTTTTAGAGAATTTGCCAAAACTCCTGCCGATCTTGCGTTGCTTGATTTTGTTGAAGGAAAAATGAGTGAAGACGTCTTTCAAGCGAAATTGGCCGCCGATGAACATTCTTTTGGTACGTTCGCATCAACTGGTAATAGTGAACTTTCAGCATTCGAAAAAATGAGCATGTTTGTTCGCCTAGAGAGAATGTTGAATCAAAAAATGCCGGATTCCGATAGAGCTCGTTTGACAGAGGTCAGACAAATGTTGAAAGATGGGAGGTTTGGTTCCGATATATATCATGGGACGAGCTCGGTGATCTTACGTGGTCTCGAAAAAGGCGGTCCAGAACTGTTGTCCAGCAAGGAAATAAAAAATCGTTCAATTGGCCAGAGATCTGGCGAGGGTGATATTGCTGGTGGAACATATCTAGATGATACAATTGCGCTTGGTATGGGAGTTGATGGTGCGGGAACTGCCTTGGCGTATGCTGAATTGAATATTGAAGGTGATGGATATCGAAATCCACTTAATTATTCCCAGGAAGAACTCTCGGCTAAGATTGCTGTGTATCAAAGAACAATCGCAGATATGAAAGCTTCTGGGCAGGATGTAATTATGAATCCTTATAATACCGCCAAGGAAGTGGCGGGGACGAGCCTTCAGACACTTCAGCGTGAATTATCACGATTAAGGCAGGCAAGCAGAGGTAAGGAAGTTTTTCCCGATTTATATGATAAATCTTATCCGCTTGTTTTCGGAATGAAGAGAGACGGACTACGGATAGATGAGTCTGTTGCGGAGACAAGACAATATGGCAAAGCCCTGTCTGGAGAAGTTTCTGCCCTGGAGACCTCAATCTCTTTAGTCGATAATTTGGATAACGTTTTTGTGCCAAGCGAGCGAATTGAAGAAGCGAGGGCTGCACTTGCTAAAGTCTTTGCGGCACATCCTGAAGTAATGAATAAGATACGTATATATTCTATTGAAAGCCTGGACTCCTTTAGTCGCATTAGGGCAGGTATTTTACGTCAGGATAGTGTTTTTAATGATGTTCGCGATAGCACATTTGATGCGCTTCATAAGAAACAGCAGCAAAGATTCCAACATATCGAAAATTTTACTCCAACACCTTAATTTATTACTAAAAAATATATGGATACTATAGACGCGCATGAAGATAAGGAAATGACTAGCTCAACGCAACTTTCTGTATGTGCGCTTGATGAGACTGGTAAAAAGGGTAATGAAATTGGTACCATTCGAATGGAGAAGGGGAAAATTGTCATTCAGTCAGCAGATTCTGAGGATCAGCAGCTTGTTAGTGACATTTTCCGCGATGCTTTCGTCCCGCAGTTGGGGATTCCTGTGGTATCGAAGGCGGATGAACGGGCCGTTTCACAACTGGATGGAAAAGTCTCAGTTTCGGGATATAAGAATTTTACCAATGCATCGGCGGATGAGGTTCTTGTCGCTTTCATGGAGTACGTTAATCTATTAGGTATTTTTACGGTTGAGCAAGCTCAAGGAACATTTTAGTCCCGGAAATACATATTGCCCTGCGATTATTCCATTCTCAAATTTTGGGAATGTTTTAATCGCGGATGAAATGGAAAAAAGGTATGCACTTCGTACATTAGTGATGGATGCCCAGAACGAGAAAAAATCGTCACTAAATATGAAGCAGCATATCATGCACTCGATAAGTTGGTCGAATAATGGCTTAGCGCCAACGCTTTAGACCATCTCCGCGATCTCATCCGCCACCTCAAAGTTGCTGAACACATTTGTCACATCATCATCTTCTTCCAGCAAATCAATCAAATGTAAAATCTGTTTCGCCTTTTCGACATCCGCGACTTTGAGTGTATTTTTTGGGAGGTAGGTAATCTCGCTTTTTTTCACGGTGCAGCCAGCCGTCTCCAGTGCCTTTTTAACAGCGTGTAAGTTGGAGGGTTCAGTACGAACCTCAACATAACCTTCCTCGACGCTCACGTCACTTGCGCCGGCATCTATAGCCGCCAGTTCGATGTCTTCAGCATTTTTTCCCGCGCCAAGATCCACCTCAATCAATCCAACCTTATCGAACATCCACGCAACCGTACCGGATTCACCAATGGCGCCACCATTTTTTTGTAAAATAAGTTTGATGCTCTGGAGCGATCGGTTTTTATTATCCGTTAATACCTCAGCCAGCAAAACGGTTCCGGCAGGACCAAAAGCTTCATAGAGCCCATCGGTAATAACAGTGTCATCTTTTAGCTCACCCGTACCTTTCTTGATAGATCGTTCAATATTGGCGTTTGGTACGCCATCAGCCTTGGCACGTTCAACAGCGGAGCGAAGCGTTGCATTTGTTACGATATCGCCACCGCCCCTTGCGGCTACCTCAATCAGCTTTGAGTGTTTTGAATAAGACTGACCTTTTTTAGCATCAGTAACCGACTTTCGAGCCTGAATATTGTGCCATTTAGAGTGTCCGGACATAGAAGTATCGTCAAAAAATACAAGAAAATACCAGAGGTACTTTAGCGCTTATTCTAACGAGGCGCAACTTTTGAAGCGACTACTATGTCTTTACCCTTTGGGACAGCTTGAGTTTTTGCAGATTTTTTAGGTTTTGTATCTTTCGCCATGGGGAATCTGCCGGGTGCCATTTTCCTCTTCAGCATCTCAGCCATCGCGCTCACTTGCGGTACATAAATAGCAGAATAAGGACCATAGGTGCCGACCCCATTTTTTCCACGATGGGTCATGAAAGCGTAAAGCTCTTCCGAATTAGCTCGCACGCCTTTTGGCAGATGAGCAGCATCAGGATAGTCCTCCAGAAGCGAACGGCAGAGGGCGAGAATATTGGAACCACCACAATGATAAGAATCCACCAGGGCATAGATAAGAAAATTCCCATCCTTCAGTCCATATCGAGAAATCACCTCGGTAGCACCATTTTTAAGCGTAAGAGTTTTATAATATCCTTCAAAAAGTTTTGCCATACCGAGTACGGATTTTCCTACATCTGATACGTCTTGATTGGTCATACCCAGAGACGTAAGCATTGGTCCGGTAAACTGCGCCAGGCCACCTTTGGTAGTTGGATCAAAACTCGATTCAATACCAAAAATACCCATACAAAGATCAAGTAACTTTGCACGATCTCCAGCCTCAAGTACATCCCATAAATGCTCTTTATCGTTTGCAAGTTCTTGTGGTGACTTTATTTTGAACGCCTTCTCGAGAAGATCACGAGTAATCTTCATTCTGATTTTGGCATTTTCCGCGACCTGTCGGAATTTTTCTCCACTCGCCATGTGAATAGAACCACGAGATGCTTCCTTTTTTAACCCTGCCATAAAAATCGGAAATTCAACTTTGTAGGCTTCTCGATCTTTTGGATCCCTCGAACCTTGAAGAAAAATAAGCCGTTGGGGAATAATAACTTCACGTTCGATAGCACCTTTGTCGTTAATGAAAAATATCTTTCCGGCCTTCGTAGAATATAACTTTGTAAAGGCATCACGTGCCGCGTCAAATGACGGCGAGAACGTACGGATGCCCTCAGGCAAGCGAACATCGACACCACTGGCATATTCAACCGTTGGTGCTGGTGTGGCATCCTGGGTCGACGATGGAGCGAGGAGATTGAGAGGAGCGATCAGATATCGAATGACATTTTGCAAAATTCTCACTTTTGCTTGAGACGCATCAATTTTTGGTCCTTTGGCAATCTGCCCCTCAGCAGGAGCTTTTTTCTGCTGCGAAGTCATGTCACGAGGACTATCCGGTAATTGCGGCGATTCGTGCGGCATAGGCATATAAATATATCTGAGCATTATACCACAAAATGCCTCTTTATGCCGAGAGATTGGGGTCACATTATCGTAACGGTATATATTGCAATTATTTAATATCAGTACATAATAATCTAATTTAAGTAAAACTAGTCATTTTGAAGCTAGGAATTTCGGCGCCGAGCTCTAGCAAGAGTTCCCTTGGGGAAATTCTTTAATACAACAGAAAGATAAAAAAAGTCAACAAGTAGTCAACTTAAAACCAAGTCGCCCAACCCTACATCGATAATGAAAACTATCCCACTTTCACAATCGCCTTCGAAACCGCCTCGCAGACGCCACTTTCAAAAACTCCGGGAATAATTTTATCAGCACTCGGAACAGCTACCATGGCGGCCAAATTCTTAGCGGCAGCAATTTGCATATCGATGGTAATTACATTTACTCGGTTATCGAGGGCGCCGCGGAAGATTCCGGGGAACACCAAGACGTTATTGAGTTGATTTGGAAAATCACTTCGGCCTGTCGCAACTACTGCGGCACCCGCGGCATGCGCAATATCCGGCATAATCTCCGGAACAGGATTTGCCATAGCCAAAACAATCGGACCACTCGCCGTTCCAGCCCCATTCATACTCGCCACCATCTCACTCGTAATTGCGCCCGCCTTCGAAACACCAATGACAACATCCGCTCCACTCATCGCATCCGCAAGTGATCCGGCAACTTTCCGTGGGTTTGTTTTTTTGGAAAAAATTATCTTCTCCTCGTTCATATCAGCTCGTCCTTCAATAATAGTTCCTTTTGAATCGACTAAAATAATATCCTTCACGCCAGCCGCTAACAGCAAATCACAAATAGAGATTCCTGCGGCACCGGAGCCACTAATAGCAACGTTAATATTTTCAATTTCCTTCCCCACAACTTTCAATGCATTGTATAATCCCGCCAAAACTACCGTGGCGGTTCCATGTTGATCATCGTGGAATACAGGGATATCAAGCTCCTCCTGAAGTCGTCGCTCCACCTCGAAACATCTCGGTGCCGAAATATCTTCCAAATTAATACCGCCAAAAATCGGTGCAATAAGTTTTACCGCTTTGATAATTTCATCCGTATCCTGCGTATCCAAACAAATAGGAAAGGCATCAACGCCCCCAAATTTTTTGAACAAAGCGCACTTACCCTCCATGACCGGAATAGCACCGCGCGCTCCAATATTTCCAAGTCCCAAGACGGCGCTTCCATCGCTTACCACAGCCACAGTATTGTTTTTAATCGTACAGGAATACAGAGCCTCAGTCTCTTTATTTATGTGGCTCGCTCCGCTCGCCATGCCGGCAGCAACCGCCACGCCCTCCTCTTCCGCAATGAGCAAGCAGGCATCCGCAACGCCCGGCGTATAATACACCTTCAAGTCATCAATACTATCCAGCGGAACCTTGAGCCCCGTGAAGAGTTTGCCTTTGTACTGTTGATGAAGTTGAATTGCTCGAGTAATTTCCATAGCGCAGTTAGTGTATCTTTTTTTATCTCCAACGCAAGTGTTATCGTCCGGAAGTCATTCCAGTCGCAGCGGTAGGCGAATTTCCAGAAGGCCCACTCACGCCAGGCTTCGTCGTTGGATAGGGGAGAGATGGGATAGCAACCTTCACTCCGGGAGCCTTTCCCTTGATATCACCCGCGTCACCCATCTCGTTTCTTCGAAACGTATCATGCAAAAGCGCTCCTATCGTCAGTCCCAGAACAATCACGAGCAGGAGCGTAATAAACCACACGAGTTGTTTTTTCCAGATGAAACTAAGTGCCATAGTAGAATCGTAAATGATGATACCGAGACATTATAAGCAAACTTTATCCGAAAACGCTTCTACTAAAATGCAGTTGTCTTTCCAGTCCGTACTGCAAGTATCGTATCCGAGGCGCGTTCATATTTCAAGGACAGTTGTACCTTATCGGAAAAATAATAATCCACCGGCCCAGTTCCGACACCAATCTCGTCCGTCTCCACAATAAGCGCATCGCCAAGCGAATCAATCGTCGCCTTGCCCACTTTTTCCACCAAAACCTTCGCCTGAACGGCACTCACCAATTTCTCATCAACTATCTTTGGACCCACACCGGCTCCAACCTCTTTTACCGCAAGCGTCCTCACTATTCCTCGTATACTCTCATGCAATTTCAGCGACATTGATCCAATGCCATACTGCCCATAAAGAGATACGACACCCCGGGTCACCAGACCTGTCCCTTGGCGCTCCAGCAGGAGTGTACCTTGGGTGGGGCGGTTCGGCATCCAAATATACCAATTCTCAATGCCTAAACTTGGAACCATTACATCGAGTGCCGGCTGCCCCATGAGCACTACGGAGCTAAACTTCAGTTCATTGTTCTTATACGCCTCTCGATTCATCGCCTTTATTTTTTCAAAATATGAATCGGCCGTTTCGTTCAACGTTGCATCTAAGGTCGCAGTTTTCACGACTATTTTTGCCGAAAGTGGCGTCACGAGCTCATAATCCACTGACATGCGTGGGTCTTTTTTAATCACCGTCACGCGACTGCCATCTTTAAAAGCGACCCATGTTTTCGGAACCTTGAATGTCACATTATCGAAGCCGGCTCCTCCCGGAATACTTTTCTCGACATCAATCCACCCACGCGTAATATCAACGGCCGCTCCGCGCTGATCCTTAACCATCTGCACGCGATACAAGATTTCCGCTGCCTCTCCGCGAGTAATGACTAGATCCGGATAAAAAAGTCCATCATCACTATCCGTCAAAATATTCAATCGTCTCGCACTCATCACGAGTGGATAAAACCACGCCTTCGATGAAACATCACTCGGTGCAATATCGCCAACATATGACACTTTTGGCTCATACTGAAGCGCCTTAAGTGCAATTTTCAAGGCTTGCGCGCGCGTGATTTTTCCATTTGGTAGAAATGCGCTAGCATTTCCTGTACCCGTTCCCGTTCCAGAAACTCCTTGTACAATCCCCAACTTCGTCGCCGTCATAATATCCACAAAAAACCAATCATCTTTATGAACATCCTTAAAAAGTTCCGTCGCTCCCGTCATCTGAGCACGACCTCCCAACTTCAATGCAATCTTCACGAATTCCGCACGGCTCACGCTCGCGTCAGGCTTGTAGGTTTGATCCGGATATCCCTGCACGATTTTTTTATCTTTCAAAAATCCAATCGCCTCACGGAAATCATAATCCGCCGGTACATCGACAAAAGGGCTGCTAGTAGCTGCACTTGCGATACCAATCGACATGGAAAGCGCTACCGCAAAACTTCCCACAACAAAGCTAATATTATTTCTAGTCATGTGCTAAGTATAACACGACCAAAAAATTTTAACTATACAGCAACTCTCCCGGACTATAATTATCCAAGTTTTCTTCGCCGATTAACTCAATCATTTTTTCAAGAGTGTCTTCGAATTTTACTTTGATCTGAGTACCGACGGACATATCGCGAATAATCGCTACACCCTCCCGTACTTCGGTCAGTCCCATAATAATCGTCCATGGTGCGCCGAATTTATCCGCAATTTTTAACTGTGTTCCGATCGAGCCTTTTCCAAGCGCTCCAACCGTCTTGATGCCACGTTCGCGCATCTCCATGATTAATGGAAGACATTTTTTCTTCGCCTCTTTTCCAAGTTGAGCTACGAATACGTGAAGTTCATCTTTGTGGGGAACGCGAACTTTTGCTCGCTTCATATTCGCAATAATACGTTCGATGCCTGCCGCAAAACCAACAGCCGGAGTCGGATTTCCACCCATCAACTCAACCAAACCGTCATATCTTCCACCACCACCGATGGCGTTCTGTGCACCCAATGATGCATCCCAGAACTCAAAAACGGTCTTGGAATAATAATCGAGCCCACGAACTAATCGTGAATTTTCTACATATTTAATTCCCATCTCATCCAAAAACTCCTTCAAATCGGCATGGAACTCTTTCGACTCATCATCGAGATACTGAGCCAACGAAGGTGCCAACTTAGCCAAAACAACACAGTCCTCCTCCTTACAATCAAGTAATCGCAAAGGATTGGTCCCGAGTCTTGCTCGGCAGTTTTCACACAAATGTCTTTCTTTTCCAAAATAATAATCCTGCAACGCGGCAATATATTTCTTTCGTGATTCCGGCGTACCGATGCTATTTAACTGGAGCGTAAACAAATCAGCGATTCCCAAATCTTTCAAAATGCGAATAGCAAGTTGAATAACCTGAGCATCTAGAGCTGGATCGCTCTCTCCAATAACTTCCATACCGAACTGCCAAAACTGACGGTATCGACCTTTTTGAGGGCGATCATATCGGAAGTGTGGTTCGATATAATAGAGCTGAACAGGCTGAGCAAGCGCTTGCATATTATTCTGCAAGTACGCACGGACAACTCCTGCGGTACTTTCCGGTTTCAATGTTAAACTGCGACCCTTTCTATCTTGAAAGGTATACATCTCCTTCGAAACGATATCGGTCGTCTCACCCAGACTTCTCGTAAACACACTCGTAAACTCAAAAATCGGCGTAGAGATACGACGAAAACCTGCCTGTCGCAAACGGTGACGAACTACCTTTTTGATATAGGTATAATACTCGTGATCGGCCGGCAAGATATCATGAACACCCTTCGGTGTCTGGTATGGAGGGCCCATAGAACCAGGGGACTCTTGATCGTCAGCGAGATTAGTATCGTCAGCCATAAGAAAAATTCATTATATAAAAGAAGACAGCGACCGTAATTATAGCACAGAAATCAGCAAAATCAACATAGGCTACGCAAAAGAAGCCTTTGGCTCTACAAAGCGGAACTCCTTGTATTTCTCCGGAGATTTTTGATACTGAAAGTACGCCGCAGCGCCAATCATAGCGGCATTATCGGTACAGTATGCCATTTGTGCCGGCACTCGGAATATCACTTTCATGTCGTTCTGCTTGTTCCAGATTTTCAATCCGTGCTCGATTGCACCTCGGAGAGCGGAATTAGCCGAAACTCCACCCGTCAAATGAACTTCTTTTACCTCGTGATGAGCATCAAGCAACATAAATAGTCTCGACGTCAGGGCATCAATCACGGCAATCTGGAAGCTGGCGGCCGTATCAGCTAGGAACTTCTTGTCCTTCAGCTTCGATTTATTTTTTTGTAAATGATACAAAATTGCCGTTTTCAGTCCGGAAAAACTAAAATCCAATCGTCCGTCAGAGAAAGAAGCTCGAGGAAATACAAACGCATGCGCATCTCCCTTTTTCGCAGCAGCCTCTATCAAAGGGCCTCCCGGATAGCCGAGACCCAACAGACGCGCAACTTTGTCAAAAGCCTCACCCGCCGCATCATCTGCCGTCTCGCACAACACTTCGAATTCATGGTGCCCCATCATCAAAAATAACTCATTATGTCCGCCGCTCACACTCAGACTCATAAGAGGAAACTGCACACCCTTCTTCGCCTCGAGCCACGGAGCATATACGTGTCCATATATATGCTTCACCGGAATAAGCGGTTTTTGCATAACCAACGAGAGCATATTAGCCACAGAAGTTCCGATTACCAACGCAACCCCCAAACCTGGTCCGTACGTAACTGCCAACGCATCAATTTTTTCTAACTTGATTCCGGCATCGCTCAGCGCCTTCTCGATAACCGGCATAATGGCATTTACGTGCTCTCTCGCCGCAACCTCCGGTACCACACCACCGGTCTTGTCGTGAATCTTCGCCTGTGAAGCAATCACATTTGATAATACTTTTGTTCCATTCTCTACGACGGCAGCAGATGTTTCATCACACGAAGATTCAATGGCAAGGATTTTCATAATAGGTAGCTAAAATATATCTCTCACACTATAGTCGAAAGCTAAATAATTGCAAAGAGGCTATCTCAGTAGTGCTTTCGCCCACTTATCAAACTTTTTCCCTTCAAAATATCGCCCGATAACACGTCGTACGGTCATCATTTTGAATGAATTCGAATCCCAAACGTAACGATCAAATTTTACAAAATCCTCCTCGGAAAAATTACTCCACTGAAGCGGGGACTCCTCAAAAAGCTGATGCTTGAGACGTTTTTCATTCCTACAGTCTAAGTCAGCACTCAGATAAAAATAATCAAACAGAGCCTTCGCCTTCGTCGCCACACGATAAATCTGATTATAAAATGTGGCCTCTTCAAATCCAAAATAAATAGATGGTTTAACGTGTGAATATGAGAAATTTCCTGCGAAATTGGTAAATGCACGGGTAGTTTTTGATGTAATGGAGGTGACTACAGGCGGATCATTTTCTGTCCGAAACAAGAGGTGATGCTTCTCTAAAACATATTGAAGGCTAATATACGAAGGCGCGTAGAGTCGCGAGGCCATATATTCAGTAAGTTTCGTTTTGTCCGGTTCATTGAGATACGAACTCGCCGTTATATAGAGACCATTCTTGAGATGAAGAATTCCGCCTCGATCGAGGGCGCGTTGAATATGATCTTTCCGCATTCGAGGAGTCCCGTTTATTAGATCCTCTTTCGTGAAGCAAACTCCGGACGGAAATGTCATTTATTTCAGATAATACGTTCAAAAACACGGCAATTCTAGAATAAAACACATGCGCGTGCAAGTGTAAGATTGGGTGTTACCACGAGCACGACAATCGCGGCTACGATTTTCCCACTACCACGCACCCCACAATATACGATGGCGTCTGTACCAAAATTTCGCTACCATTTCCGCTCACAACTTTGGTTCGCATTACCGCATCGCCATTTTCAACTTCCGAAACAAGTTTTTGTATCGCGTTCGCATTTCCACACGCAAGCGTCTTCGTAAATACTGCCAGGCTACTTGCAACATCAGAAGTAAACTCAACGGTTTTCGCAAAGTTATCCACCCCTTTCGCGTCAATTTCAATCAGATCCGCATAGCCATTTGCGGCCGTATTACGCGTTTTTCGCAGAGTCACTACTTTCTGCACAGGGTCATATGATTGTAAATCAATTGCCGTCTCACCAACAACCGACAATTTTTTTTCTAAATTTGCCAGAATTGTTGTCGACTTTTTTGTTTTCAAGTCATACAACTTCAAATCGCATCTCGCACTATCACCACATCCACCCTGGAAATATACAATTGTATCGCCACTCAACAAGAAATCCTTCACGCTATGATCACCAAAAAATCCAAAAACCGCTTTGATATCCGGAATCGGAACGATCGTATTTAAACTGGTATTCACATGATGACTCTCCAACTGTCCATCCGCATTAATATAAAAAAGTTCATTCGATTGATTCACCGCAAAAGCATGAGAAAAAATACTCGAAGAAATTTTACCGATGGTATGTTGAGAAAGTGTGCCAGTATCAATACTGCGAATTTCATAGGTACTTTCTCGATCGTTGGCATCCGATCTATCCGTCGCTCCTGTAATATCAGTGGCAACCAAAACAGCATCGCTCGCTTTGGCTTTTTCACTCACAGTCACCTTGACCTTACTCACGGGAACCAGCCATATAATCCTAACAACAAGCAGAACGGAAACGAGTGCGATAATCGAAGCCATGATAATGCGATTTTTGCGTAGTTTTGGATTCATGAGAATGAGGATAGGAAATTACTCTCATAGTACCGTATTAGCTTAAAAAAAGACAAACTTCGCAAGGCTACTTATCAGCACAGCCAGCTTTGCACCACAAAACATTGCTAAAAACATAAAATATGCTAAAATACAGCACTTATGCAAACCCCACAAACATCGCACGAACTAACTCACGAAGATTTGCAAGATCCGTCTCTTCCGTCGAACCTAGCGACCATAGATCTGACGCCGATCGCGCACCTGGATCCTACGCTGCAAAAAATTATCGTAGCGGTACATAACAACCTCTCGGGAAGGGCGGAAAATATGATTCTAGTATCGCTCGAGCCAGGCAAAGATATCGGCGGAGAATTTAGCGTAACAGATGGAATTTTGAAAATGATTAAGATGGGGTACACCGGCGATCGGCTTATTCAGCTTCTGAAAAAAGTACTCGATCATCCATGGGAGCATACCGCTTTTGATTCATTCTTCACCGAATTCGAGGAGCTATATGATTTTTTTGATGGACACCCTGAGACATTTCTCGAGTGGGCTATGCAATACGCATTAAGTGGATTCGAGTATTTTTTTGTACACGACATTGCCGACGGACATATTCCAAAAGAACATGGTGAGTTGGTATTCAGAAAAATGGGAGAGTTATTGTATACCGTTCAGGATGATTTATGCAGAGAATCATGTTTCTACGAATGCGAGCGTGAGGCGCTCTATGATTATGCACGCTGGCCGCAAATGTTTGAGGGAAAAATAGATGAAATGATAGCCATTTATGAAAACGCTGCATCAGTGACAGAGGCGGATTTTCGCTTGTATGTGCGGCTGAATCTTACCGCAACGGCATCGGATTCCTTCCAGGAAAAAGTTGATGAAATTGCAAATGGATTCCAAGATGAAGAAAAGAAAAAAAGAATGTACGACGTAGCAACATGCGGACTTGATGCATGGTTGAGGGAAGAAAGTTCAAGAGGGGTAATTCGGATCGGAGAACTGATCGACCTTTGTAGGAAAATAGTAGAGTTGGAAATAATGGATGATTATAGTGTATGGATTATTATGCGAGATAAGCCAGAAGCGCTCATCGATCTCCTGTATGGAGCCGGACTCCTCAATGGATCCGGAAAATTCGGAGAAAAATTATTAGAATTTATGGCATTGCAGGATGAGATTAATAATATTCACAAGGAGATGGTTCGGATAATGGTTCGGGATAGCGTGACAGATGGGGTTGGTAGAGGTCTTCGTGAGAGAATCGAGGTAGCAAAAGAAATGGCACATAGATTTCCAGATATATTTGCGAAATTTTATGATTTATTTCAGTTAGAAAAATTACTGCCATTAGTTGAGCTCACTGCAGGTACAAAAACAGGGACGAGTCGATTTGCGCCAGTGGTTGCGCTTGCACAGAGAGATGGACTATTGCTGCTCGATGGACCAAACGCAGGTGCCCTCACCACAATAGTAGGACAGAGAAATGCTTTGGAGCAGTGCCTTGCTGACGACATTGCTGCTTCCAATACGGATAAAGTAATTTCCGAGGCAGATGAGATGATAACGAGGGCATATGAAGAGTCTAAAATGCTCATGCCCGTAGGATCAAAACTTCATATAGAAGGCAGAATTAGTGGAAAAGTGATGGAGGTTCTCGCCGGACTTGGAATTTATTCGACCGGATTTCAGAGCGCACATGCGCAGCAAGCAATTGTCCTTCCGCCAACGCCAACGTCTTTTGAGCAGAAAGCTATAGTGCAACTTTTGCGATCATCGGGACTCATGGGAAATCATCATATCCAGATAACGGCGAGTGGTGAGTGGCCAAATGAGCTTTGCGGAATTGTGTGCGCTACGACATTATTGGCAACACAAGTTGGTCAGATCTTCGAGGAAGGAGCTTTTTCTACGAATCAAATTGAACAGGCTGCTTCTCGCATGATGCTGAGAGGCGCGGGGATTCGGCAGTATGGTCTCTCCTATGATATTGCGGACAAGTCTCCCGGAAGAACGGATAAATTAGGAAGTGCTGATATAGGAGACATTGACATATATCAATTTATGGCTACAATGGCTGCTCATGCCCACCTAAATGGCGCATTGAAGCCATTAATGGAGATGTATACGGAGGAATTCCGCTTCATCCTGGCGAAACACGGTCTTCTCGATGCGCTTACGATAGGGACATGGGTAAGCGATAGAGATGAGGATTCAAGGGCAAGTATCGAGGATCTCAAGCTGCATGAAGAGATGATTGGAGAATTCTGCAGGGCGTGGTTTGAGGCCCAGGAGAAGGAAGATGGAGGCGTTCATAGAGAAATCAGAGCACTCCTCGCACGCGTATATCAGACATTTCAAATTATGAGACATACTTTAACATCTATTCCACCGCTCCTTCCTGCGGAAGTCGCGGCCTAACCCCCCCTACTATGTGCGATAAAGAACATGGATTACCTGTAGCAAAAAGTGCCCGTGCACGACAGCCTGATGCGCCACTCACGAGAGAGACGCCATCAGCGCAGCCTCGGCAATTGTCAGCAGCTGATGAGCAGGCCACAACGAGGCTTCGGGAAAAACAAAGAGTACAATTGATGCTCGCTCAAATTCCCAGCGATGCGACAAGTCCGGACTTTTATCCAGCCTGCCTTCAGCTCGCAGGTGCGCTTGGCATTCAGGCAATTGGGAAGGCGCCCGACGTGCTAACTGCTGAATTGAAGCATGCTCTCGCCCTGGCCTTTGTAATTTATACCGATTATGAGCGTAGCGTTCCAAAATCTTTGCGGGTTTAGGAATAGTCTTGTGTTAGAATAGGGACGTTATGCATATCACCGCCCGTAACATCGTCGAAACGCTCCAGAAAAAAGGATACCAAGCCTATTGGGCCGGTGGATGTGTGCGCGATATGTTGCTCGGAATTACGCCGAAGGATTTTGATATTGTCACATCGGCACTTCCGGAAGAGATAGAAGCTATTTTTGAAAAAACAATTCCGATTGGAAAAAAATTCGGCGTTATTCTCGCTATCATCGAGGAGCATCATTTTGAAATTGCTACGTTCCGATCCGATGCAGCCTCATCGGACGGACGTCGTCCAGATGCGGTAATATTCACTTCTGCTGAAGAAGATGCGAAGCGTCGCGACTTCACGATCAATGCACTTTTTTACGATCCAATCACGGATAAGATCTATGATTATGTCGATGGCCAGAAAGACCTCGACGCAAAATTAATTCGATTTATCGGCGATCCGGAAAAACGAATTGAAGAAGATTACCTCAGAATTCTCCGCGCTATTCGCATGAAGAATACGTTTCAATTCCAGTATCATCCCGACACCTACAATGCGGTAAAAAAATTCGCCACCCACGTTACGAAAAATTCTCCCGAGCGAATCGCAGATGAATTGAATAAAATGATTCTCTCTCCGCACCCGCGCAAGGCTTTTGAAGAGATGGAAGATGCCGGCATTTTGCAGTACATTATGCCCGAAATGATCGCTATGAAAGGCGTAGCACAGCCACTTGAATACCACCAAGAGGGTGACGTTTGGGAGCACGCCATGCGCAGCATAGAATCCCTCCGCAAGCGCGAATCTCATCCCATGCCATCGCTCGAAGTTCACTGGGCCACGATTCTTCATGACATCGGAAAACCCGATACCTTCAAACTCGGCAACGATCGAATCCATTTTAACGGTCACGCAACGCGTTCGGCCGAGATCGCACACGACATCATGACCCGACTCAAATTTCCACGACGCATGATCGATCACGTGATGTGGCTGACCACGCATCACATGATGATGGTGCAACTTATTGATATGCCCATTGAAAAACGCCTTCAGTGGTTTCATCATCCGCTCTTTCTTGAACTCATGGAGGTCTTCCACGCCGATGCTGCCGGAACTGACGCCGGTCCTGGTTCAGAAAAAGAAGACTCAGAAAACTTCGAACTCTACTATCAAATTCTCGATCTCTATCGCCGCGATCTGGAAGATACTCCTCATCCGCCAAAACCACTGGTTACCGGAACCGACCTCATGGACCTCCTCAATCTCCGTCCCGGTCCACGTTTAGGCGAACTCCTCCATCAACTCTACGAACTCCAACTCGCCAAAAAAATCACCACGAAAGAAGAGGCGATTGAGTGGGTCAGAAAACAAAAGAGCTAATATTGACCTTTAGTATATAAAAGACTATAATATAACTATAAAAACACTGTAATTATAATGATATTCATATGAAATTGCTTCAAATCAATGTAGATGAAAAGTTAAAAAATGCTATTGATAAAAAGGCCAAATCGTACGGAGTGCCCGCAAGTTCACTCGTGAGGATTGCGCTTATTAGATCATTTATGGAAGAAAAAAAGAATGGTACCAAGGCAGGAAATATATTTAATGCCACCCGCGACAATAACGGACGCGGAGTGCATATTGATGATTTTATTGACGCCCTGTAATGCCTGATAAAATTACAAAATTTTTACAAGGACTAAACGCTAAGGCTCGACAACAACTCAAGTTGAAAATGTCACAACTTCGCGAAAATCCCTTTGCCATGCCAGGAGCGAAGAAGATGCAGTCTGAAGCGGGCGTCTACTATCGCTTAAGAGTGGGAAAGATTCGAATTATATACACGGTATCAAACAATGGTGTTGAAATTATCGATATAGATTATCGCGGCAACATCTATTAAACTTGCGCCACTGGATATTGACCGAGCATACAATGCGGGTATCGTATAACGGTATTATGTGACCTTCCCAAGGTTAAGAAACGGGTTCAATTCCCGTTACCCGCTCCATGTATTGTGAAAAAAATAAAGAGTGGAGTATGATAGGAACATAAAAAATATGTAAGCGTATCAACTCGTCAAATATATGTGTTTATGAAAATAAAAAGCAGAACATCTTTTACATTTTCTCTTGTTGCTCTTTTCTGTCTATTCCCCGCTGCAGTTCATGCCGGAGGGCCGGATTTCGCATCAGTAGTTCAGGGGCTACAGCAGAAGGGTGAGAAATTAGCGCCGAAAAGTGATGCTGTAACAGGGAAACCGAATGTGCCTACGGAAATGAGCATGAAGTCATTTACAAAAACGATGCGAATAGGAGCAACAGGCGAGCAAGTAAAAAATTTACAGGAATGAAATCGCAGCTCGTAGTGATGAATATTCTTCCGGGCGGAGAGGTAGGCCAGGAAACACATAAGCATACGGAGCAAACGCTCTACTTTCAGTCGGGAACAGGTGTGGCGATTTTGGACGGCAAGACGACGCCGATCGGTCCTGGTGATGTAGTCGTGGTAACACCAGGGACGCAACATAATTTTCGCAACACAGGCAGTGTTCCGATGAAAATTTTCACAACATATGCTCCGCCAAATCATATCGATGGACGTATCCAAAACACAAAGGCCGATGCCGATGCAGACGTAGACGATGAAGCGTTCGGAGAAGCGCAGTAAAATCAGTTTTTCACCATAAAACAATTTTACAAAAAGGGAATATTATTGTTGTGCTGTCAATAAGAGGGCAAATTTTAATATGCTTTTTATCTCATAAAAAATAAGCATATGAATGTACGTAATAGAATTTCAGTGGCAATGTTGACTGCCGTATTCACGCTTGGCGTGAGCGGATTGGCCATAGCGGCGACAGCCGTAAATCTTGGCACAGCGGATGGTTTTGCTGTATTGGCCGGGTCTACAATTACGAATACCGGAGCGACCGTAGTGACCGGAGATCTTGGATTGAGTCCGGGCGCTTCAGTTACAGGATTCGGTCCTGGTACCGTGAGTGGAGCACAGCACGTCGCTGATGGCGCAGCACTTGCTGCTCAAAACGACCTTACAACAGCTTACAATGCCGCAGCAGGACAGGCACCTACCACGACCGGTACAGAGCTTGGTGGAACAACAAAAACTCCTGGAGTATATAACTCCGCATCCGGAACATTTGGAATCACGGGAACATTAACGCTTGATGGTCAAGGCGATCCAAATGCTGTCTTTGTTTTTCAGACAGCATCTACGCTTATCACAGCAGGATCAAGTAGTGTTGTGCTTACGAATAGCGCCCAGGCTTGTAATGTTTTTTGGCAAGTCGGCAGTTCCGCAACGCTTGGAACAAGTTCCACGCTCAAGGGAAATATCTTAGCATCTGCATCGGTCACGCTCACAACGGGCGCTACGGTTGACGGTAGAGTATTAGCCCGAAATGGAGCGGTTACATTGGATACAAATACTATTACGAAGGCAACATGCGTTGTTCCTCCGGTTCCAGTTCCGGTTCCAGTACCAACTCCTACTCCTACCCCTACCCCGGTTGTAGCACCACTTATTAGCGTTACGAAAGTTCCAACCCCTTTGGCATTAACGGCCGGACCTGGATCAGTAGTATATAATTATACAGTAGCAAACATCGGAACAGTCGCAATGAGTAATGTAAAAGTTACGGATGATAAGTGCTCTGTAGTAAACTTCGTATCAGGCGATACAAATACAGACTTGAAGCTTGATGTAAGTGAATCATGGAAGTACAGATGTACCACCACACTTTCGGTAACAACGACAAACACCGTTACGGCAACGGGTGATGCAAATGGACTTACGGCAACCGCTACAGCGAATGCAACAGTAGCCGTTACGAGTGCACCATTACCATCCACTCCGGTACCTACGCCAACCCCCGTACCAACCGTAAAACCTACACCCGTGGCAGTAGTAGTACCCATTGTCTATGCTCCAGAACCTGAGGTAGTTACTCCAAAACTTCCAAAGTCGGGAATTGGTCCAGATGAAGAAGGCACTCCATGGAATACTGCTGTTCCCGTTGGAATGTTTATAGTAGCAGTTACTTCGCTTGCTGTAGTATTACGAAAACGAATGATGTAAATTGTAAGATATGAAATCAAGCACCTTAAAAAGGTCATGGCTTATCATGAGCGCCGTAGGGATCACCATCTCTTCGGCGCTTGCTTTTGTCATAATCACGAGTCCGTCCGCTCAGGGTTCGTATCAAAAAACGGTTTTGTCCGCGAGCAGCCAGGCCAAAAAAAGCTTGCTAAAAAATAAACTGAAAACAGCAAAAAAAGCCGCAGTGGCAAGCAAGCAAGCAAGCCTAACGCTACCAGTCCAAATACAAATTCCAAAGATTAATCTTAGCGCTTCGCTTGAGTCGGTGGGTCTAACATCAGATGGAGCAGTTGGTGTGCCAAAAGCACCCGCCAACGCAGCCTGGTTCAATGCCGGACCACGCCCCGGCGAAAAGGGTAGTGCCGTGATCGTTGGACATTACGGCCGCTGGAAGAATGGAGATGGATCGGTGTTTGATAACATTAATACGCTCAAGAAGGGTGATAAATTATATGTCAAAAATGGAAAAGGGACGACAATTACCTTTATCGTTAAGGAAATAAAAAAATATGATCCAGACGCAACCGCCGTAGATGTATTTAATTCAAATGATGGAAAATCTCATCTAAATCTCATTACCTGCGAAGGCGCTTGGAACAAAATTTCAAAAAGTTATTCTCAGCGTTTAGTGGTATTTACAGATAGAGAATAGCTCAAGATGTACTATTTTAAGATCAATATGCCATTTTTTGATGTGGTCTGTTGACGTTGTGGCGCATGAAGGCGTAAGCTTCAATAGTTAAATAAGTATTTAATTAAACAAGTAATAAATAATAAATCTATGCTTAACGAAAAGGAAATTCAAAAAAATCTCAAGATCCTTAGCGATACGGACAAAAATATGGCAGCAACGTTTAAAGTATTGAGCGATGTCAATCGTTATAGAATATTTCGTATTTTAGTAGAACAGCCAAAGCTTTCCGTCAGCGCTATCGCGCAGATATTGGACATTTCTTTACCACTGGCTTCGCAGCATTTAAAAATCTTAGTACAGGCAAATTTATTGCAAAAGATGAAGGATGGTAAACAAGTTTTTCCAACAATAGTACAGAGTAATCCTTTTGTTCCAGCCATTCTTAAGACGATTAAGCACGCTTATAAATTACGGATTACATAACCACAACCGACTATATGAAAAAAATATGTACATTAAGCGCTCTAGCAATTGGAGGAATTATTATAATCGGTTTCGGTACTCGATTTGCCGTTCAAAATGCAACGACTCTTCCAGCCCTCGCTTCACAACAGTCAATGCAATCAATAAGCTGTATTGACGAACCGGAAGGCAAGCCGGTTATCACTTCTTTATCCGTTGTTTCGGGTCCAGTAGGGACAAAATTGGGAATCAATGGTTGTAATTTTTCTGGATTTGAAGGGGATAAAAATGCTTGGATTGAAAACGAAAAAGGCATCGTGGGAATGCTACGCGGGGATGATGGGTCGACTTCTAATCTTTTGCAGGTAACGTTAATAACACCGCTTTGCCAGAAAGATGTTTTTTATACTGGTGCATCTTGTGAGGATTGGCTCACGTTGACTCCAGGTATTTACAAAATATATGTAGCACCTTGGGGAAAAGAAAGTAATAAGATGGAGTTTACGATTGATAATTCTACATTAAGCGACACTTCTATTGCGTATTATATTCTTGAAAAAAACAATACGAACGAAACGTTTTGCAATGGAGCGGATATGGATAGTGTTGGTTTCAAGGCTGCTTTAACGAAAAAAATAAATACAACAGTACCGGACAATCTAACAACCGAAGAAAAAATTATCAAAACTCTTAGCTTGGCTGCAACGGCGAATTCCTTTAATGAATCCTACACTCGGGTTAATGAAGTTTCCTATAAAAATAATGTTGTTTCCATGGGGCCAGCTGATGGGTGGGCAGGTTCATCGATTTTTTATTGCGCATGGAAGCCATTTGTAGAAAAAAATCTGGAACAATTTCCAGACGTAAAGAAAATTATTTGGGACGTCTTTCCAGATGCCGCGCCGACACAGATAGTAAAAATATTTTTCAATAATGTTAAGTTTGACCCAGGCCTAACCGACTGTTCCAACGTATATGCAGTAAATCGTTCCATTAAGCCTACTTCGGCCGTGGCGTATGCCGCTCTGGAAGAATTATTCAAGGGATTGACGGTCAAAGAAAAGAATCTTGGCTATTTAACCAATCTCAATAGCGGAGTAAAAATTCAAAAACTGACTATTAAAAATGGATTAGCTAAAGTTGATTTTTCTGCGGAATTAGAAAAAGACGGTGGAGGATCTTGTCGTACGGCAGCAATAATTGCCCAGATCAAGCAGACGCTAAAACAATTTTCCTCCGTTCAAGACGTTATCATTTCAATCAATGGACAGACGGAAGATATTTTACAGCCGTAATAAATATAAAATTACGAAATGACTTCTCAAATTATCGGTATCTCAAACCAGAAGGTGCTGCCATCGCCTTCTTTGCTTTTAAATCCAATTTTTCCACCATGATGCTCAATAAAGTTACGAGCGACAAATAATCCTAGTCCAAAAGCATCTGGCTGCATGGTTGAGGAGTTGGATGCACGGAAGAATCGGGTGAAGATGCGATGTTGTTCTGGCTGAGGGATGCCGATGCCCGTATCGGTCACTTCAAGCCGAGCTATCTTGTCGGTGAGCTGAAGAGTCACGGTGATTTTGCCGTTATCTTTGGTATAGGCGATGGCATTTTCTATGAGTATGGCGATGGCCATTCTCATCCTTTTGCTATCACCTCGGATAGTTTTTAGATCGTTTATCGGAGGGTTATATACTAAAGAAATATGTTTTAAATGAGCCTTTTTTGACATTTCATCTATAGCGCCGGCACAAAGATTTCGAAGAATGATATCCTCAATATCATACGATATGCGTCTTTCTTCGATATCTATGGCGGTAAGTAAGAAGTTAATACGGTGGGTTATTTCAATGCTGGAAGAATGAGTAGCTTGTAGAAATCTACGTTGTACGTCGTCTAATTCACCAAAATTCCCATTTAAGAGCATTTCCAAATTCCAATTGACAGCGGTGAGTGGGGTGCCTAGCTGATGAGAGATAATATTAATAAATTTACTTCGGACTTCATTGAGTTCGATAATATGCTGTTCCTCGGCTTGTTGTGTAACGCGCATGCGTAAACCAACAATGCCAAAAGCAATATCACCTGATAGCTCACTCAATATTTTTATTTCCTCATTGGTAAATGCATCCAGTTCATTTGAATAGATTACATAAAAGCCGAATGCTTTGCCTTGATCGGTAAGTGGCAGGGCTATAGCTGATTGATAGCCACGTTCTATGGCGTCATTTTTCCAGGGATCAACCGTCGGATATGTGGCAATATTTTGCACAACACAGGCTTTCCCTGTCCGTATTGCCACGCATTCCGGGCTACATCCACGTTCAGTATCAGCCCACGTGAGCTTTGTCTTTTCAATATATTCCCCATGAAGTCCCGAGTACGCAATCGGGAGAATAGTTTTTTCCGAATCCTGCTGGGAAAATCCTATCCACGCTAACGGGTAATCTCCCATCTCGACAGCAACACGGCACGCTTCGTTAAGGAGTGTTGTCTCGTCCACAGTATGAACCAGTATTTGATTGATTTCACTTATCATTCGCAGCGCACGGTTCACGTGGGCAATTTCTATTTCAGCTTTTTTGCGGTCGGTGATATCCGTTATCATGGCAAAAGATCCAGCGAATTGTTTATTTGCATCAAAAAGAGGTGCGGCCGAAATATAGCACCAAATTTCTTGACCATTTTTCCCGTGAATGCGACGCTCGTACGAACTTGAATTTCCTTTGTTTCGCTCTTGCATCTGTTGTTCATGAGCAAGAAGTTCTGCCGGAACTACAAACTCATCAAACGTATGTCCAAGCACCTCAGTTTCTCCATAACCTAATATGGTGAGCATATGGGGATTTACGAATGTGGTCTTGCGATCCTTATCGATCACCCACACTCCTTCGTTGGCAGTTTCGATGATTCGTCGATATGCTTCTTCACTTTTTTGCAACTCATGAAATATAACTAAGCTCGTCAGGCCATCGGTAAGTCTCCGGCTGATTTCCTGGAATAATCTCTTCTCCTCTATGGTCCAGATTCGCTGATAGGAACATTGATGAAGCCCAAAAAGATATGATTTGCCTACCTTTGGATAGATAGCGATCAAGATTTGGGACTGAACATGAAAAAGTTTCGTCAATACAGGTGGCAGTACGGGCTCTGACGTGGAATCAAATACCACGGGATCGCTAGATGCCCTTGCTGCTTGAAACAATTTGACAGTCTCTGGGTCAACGGGTAACTCAATTCCCTGGACAAAAGCACCGGGATATTCCGGCCTGGTACGCTCCATCGGCACTTTGTATGAGGCGGTATCCGGATCCCCCGGATATACGAGCCATGCTCGGTCACAGCTAAATACGGAGAGAACGACATCAAGTACGTCACGCATCATCTGTTCGAGATTACTTGATCCTTGTATGGCGCGGTTAATCTTATCCATGCTTTCCATGAATTTGAGGCTGGATTGACGATCTTCTTCCGCTCGCTCGCGATCAATTAAATTACTGAGCAGTCGATCAACTTCTTCTGATGTATCTTTGTTCGTCCTTGAGAACTCTTCAACAGGTATATAATAAAAATTCTTACAGACAGTATTACCCACAACGACGAGTGGATGAGTATGGATTACGTCCAGAAGAATGGAGGGACTGAAACGATTACGATTATATTGGCATAATGCGAGACACTCCTCTGTGGAAAAAGTTTTATTGAGTTTTGCTTCATACTCAATTAAACGGTCTGTTCCTGGTTCACCACCAAGCATCCATGTCATCTCTCCGGTCACTCTGAGAGTGCCGTATCCCTCATTTTTTGCTTGAGCGATAGTATCTATGAGAAATTGAATCATCTCATCCGGATCAAAATATCCATTACGAAGATATGCCTCCCGCTTTGTAATAATGGAAAGTGATCCTTTCTTGAGCGAGGTATCAACATCAATACCTCCGGTGCGCATCGCATCAAGTACTTCCGTAGCCGTATTGTCATCGGCGATGTAAATGCATTTTTCTCCGCGCTCCAGCCCAATACGCATGAAAGGAATGGCAGCTGCAAACTGCTCTTCACGTGTGCTATAAATCAAGCAAAGGTGATCGTGAACAGAAAGTTTTTCAATTGCATGTATGAGCCTTGTTTGGCTTGTATCAGGATTTTGCATGTATATCCACGTAAGTTATCACGGTATTGTAACATACTTTTCAATAAAAGTCGAGGATTTTAGCTACAAATGTAAGGAGTTATTTTCCCGTCCCTTCCCAGCAAAAATAATACATCGCCCTCATCATTTCAACGATATATTGATCCTCAATCAGAATGGCATTTTGTGCATTGGGCTGGAGGAAAATAATCTTATTTCCAAATAAAAGATACGATGTTGCAAAGCGCTTCTTGCTCATAAAAATACGTGTTTCACGTAACTCATTCTTATCCCGCCGCTTCAATGTCCGCGCATCTTCACTCGGCAGAATCAGAATGTTAATAAAAATATTTCTTTTCACTCTTTTTTCGATCCACTTCTGTTCTTTTTCCCAAGAAATAAACTCAATCAGATCCGATGCGGAGCCGAAATATTCAATCATGCGAGCCTCCTCATCAAGGATTTGGAAAAAAAGTTCCAGGAACTCTTCCTTATTGGTGATAACTCGTATCTTGGAAGAAAGATCCCCCTGACTATATTGTTCAAGTAATTTCGGTAAAAGCGTAACAAATGTGTTTTCCATGGAATCCATTTCGCGTTTTTTATCACGAATTTTTTGGAGAATGGTCGAAGGAGGAGAGAGCTGCAATCGCGCACTCTGTAGTTTCATTTTATCCCACACGAGAAGTTCGCGCATCTCCAATTCGGCAATAAGTTTGTAGAGGTGAGGACGAGAAATCTGAAGTTGTTCTGCAAGATGAGAAAAATTCTCTCCGCCCGATGAGGATATCAGGAGATAAAGTTTCAGCGCCATATCCGAAATCCCTAATTGATGCAAAATACGTTCAAGCTCTTTCTGTTGGCTTTGTGATTCGCGCATATAGGCAAAAGTGTAAACAAATCATTTACAGTATACCATAATATGACATGAATAAAAAGAACAAATCTTTACAAGTGTAAAGTAAATGCTATACTTAGCTCATGATAAATCTGGAAACATTCATTCAGGACTTCAGAAAATTATATCTCGAGAAACCACAGTGCGGGTCGTGGACCCGCGGCAGCGAAAACTGCGATTACGGCGATATTATCACCGTCTCGAAAGATTGCTACATGTGTTTCAACTCCGGAAACTGCCGCGACGCATACTACTGCGAGGACAGCAAAGCGCTCAAAGACAGTATCGATTGCGCACACTGTGAAGAGTGTGAGCTGTGCTATGAGTGTCTGGACTGTGATAAGTGCTACAACTCAAGTAACTGCCAGGACTGCGCGAATTGCGACACCATTCAATTCTCTTACGATCTCCGACGTTGCAAGAACTGTTTCGGTTGCGTAGGGCTTCGTGATCAGGAATACAATATTTTCAACATAAAATATACCAAGGAAGGATATGAGGCGCTTATAGGCACGCTCGATCTTTCAAACCCGAAAACCATCTCAGATATCAACACGAAAGTTGAAGAGCTAAAGCAAAAAACACCTCGTATGTATATTCACCAGTTTGATACAACGGAGTGCACGGGCGATTATGTATATCACAGCAAAAATTGTCATTACTGTTTCGACACGCGACACTCCGAAGATAGCGGATATATTCTCCAGGCAAACCTCGACACTGGAACGCGTGATAGCTGGGACTGTGGCCCTGTTCCGACCAATGTAGAGCTTTCCTACGACATTGCGTACTCCGATAACCTTTTTGGTTGCCAGCATCTCTACTGGTGCGGCCGTCTGAAGGACTCAGAGTACAATATCAACTGTTTCGACGGGGAAAATCTCTTCGGCTGCCACTTCATGAAAAATAAGTTTCGCAGCTTTTATATTCTCAACCAGGAGGTCACAAAGGAATACTACGAAAAAACCGTTCCGGAAATTAAAAAAATGCTGTATGGAAAGGGGATCTACTCGCTCTACGATTTAATAAACAAGGATCTATCTGAAAATAAAATCTTCACAAATTCTACGGAGAAAGAAAGATCATGCACAATGTGCAGCACACTATTCTTCCTGACGGACGCCGAAATTGCATTTTATAACGATAGAAAAATTCCATTTCCCATCTATTGCCCCGATTGTCGTATGGACCAGAGAACACACCTTCGCAACGAACGAAAAATGTACAAACGTCTCTGTGATAGTTGCAAACAGACGTTAATCACTACCTATCCTGCGCAGAGTCCGCATGTCGTCTACTGTCTCGATTGTTACTGGAAGCATATAACCTAAATACTATATGAGCGGAAAAAATATTGAATCCACATGCGAGCAGTGCAGAAAACAGTTCCTTATTATTAAAAAAGAAAGCGAATTCTACACACGACAAAATATCCCTACACCGAGAAAATGTATGGAATGCCGACGAAAACACCGGGAAAGTCTCCGCAACCCCCGAAAACTCTTCGAGAGAACCTGCGACAAATGTCAGATGAAGCTCATGAGCTCATACGCCGCGGATAGTGTATACAAGGTGTATTGTGAGGAGTGCTATTTGGGAGTGCTATAAAAAACACCCCGATACTTTTACATATCGAGGTGCTTTGATTTCAAACGAAAGTGCCTACAAACAGTGAATTAGCAGTTACCACCCTTGCCACCATTCTTGCAGCAACCTGCTGCCATAGGCTTATTCTCGCATGACTTGTCGCCCTTGTCGTCGCAAGGCTTTGAGCAGCATGAGCAGAAAAGGCCATGGAGACCCCAGAGGACGAGGAAGAGAGGCCAATACTTAGCGAGTGTAAACTCAGCCCAAACGTTCATGGTACCGAGTAAAAAGAGAACACCCAAAACCAGCATCATGGCTGATTTGCACTTGGAATGCATCATCATAAAAAAAAGAGTAAAGAAATAGAGAAATCCACATAATAGTAGCACGGGGAGATCAAAAGTAAAACAGCATAGATAATCAACTCCTATACTCTTACTTCTTTCCTCGCACGATCATGGCCAATTCATACTGTCGTCGCACGAAAGATCCAAATCCGGCGAGGAGAAGAATGGAGCTCACGACAGCGCCTAGAAGAGGAATCATACATACAAGCGTATAGGCGAACATGCCGAGTGCCATAATACCGTACATCTTCACGTTTGAACGAGGTTTGTGTTTCATGATGACATTGCCTAGGAATAATCCGATGACAATCGGAGTGACGTAAAGCCCGATGGCAAGCGCCGCGGCGGTTATGAGCGAGAGCGGTATTCCTACGACGGTAATGGCGGCTACTACGCTAAAGGCAGCTCCGGAAGTGAGGACGAGAAAACCAAGGCCTAGATGTTTCCAAAACCCACGTCGCATCATATCGGAAATCTTCACTACTTCATGGGGAACAAATAGAAACAAGAGCAACCCAATAAGGAGAAGAGAGATATACGTAAGCAGTTTCATGATGACATATCCCAGGCTAAAGAACCCAAGGATAACTTCCTTGAAAGCTCCGTTCCCATCACCACGACGCTCCGTCTTGCCCATAACAACGCCGGCAGGAATGATAGCCGGATTGCGTGAGTAGTATTTTAAATCACCTTTAATTTTGGCACTACTGGAGATATTAATAACATCATCGGCGGTTACATCGACATTGCCGTTTATCCATCCCTTCAGCTTGAAGAAGCTTGCATTTCCCACCACGTCCTCGCTTACGTTGCCATCAATCGTCACGACCCCCCCCGCCGTCAGTACACTCCCACCGATGGTAGAATTCTTTGCCACCTCTAGGGTGCCGGCCGAAACAACAACATCATGTTTCACATTGCCTGAAAGAGAAACTGTTCCTCCCACCACGCGCACACTATCCCCGACATTCGCATAGATATTTACCTTGCCCCCTAAAATCAATACATCTCCCGATACATCCGCCTGAATATTTACAATTCCGCCGGCAATCACCGCGTCACCCATGATAGGTTGATCGATATTTACTTCGCCTCCAACAGCATAAAAATTCCCAGTCAGAGGAACGCTCACGTCAACACTTCGGCCTGATCCTAGGGAAAAAGCACTCGCGGAGCTAATAGAAAGACTCAAGAGAAAAAGAGAAACCGAGAAAAGAGTGAATATTTTTTTCATAATCAAAAAGTGAGTGAGGATGTTTGCAAAAAGTATACTACTCCCTCGTGAACAGTGCCACTGTTTCGATATGTGCCGTTTGTGGAAATTGATCAAATGGGCGAACGGAGACGAGCGTGTATCCGTTCCCACACAATATTTTTGCATCTCTCGCGAACGTCGCAGGATTACAGGAAACATATACGAGCGCCTTCGGCGCCACCGCGACTACCTGCTCCAAAACCTGAGTCTCCATGCCGCTTCTTGGTGGATCGATCGTCATGATATCCATGGGAGAACCAACCATTTCACGCAATACGTTTTTCACATCACCCTCGTGGAACGCAATATTCGAGATAGCATTGAGCTGTGCATTTTCGTGGGCACTCGCAATAGCATTCGCGTTCAATTCGATGCCGATAACGGACTCAAGGTAGCGGCTCATGACAATACCAATCGTGCCTGTGCCACAGTACAAATCATAAGCGCGCATCTTCGAGAGCATGTCATCAGAAAAGTGCCCCCGTAATAATGACACCACCTCGCCATATATTTTTTCGGCTATCAAGGTATTTGGTTGGAAAAAAGCCAGAGGCTTCACATGAAACTGTAACTGAGTATCCAAAATATGCATCTCCTCACGGTAGTAATCTCGACCTCTCAAAACTCGCTCCTCTAGGCGCGTCGGAAATCCTTTTGCATCATGAACGACGATCTGAACCACAGAAACAATCTCCGGAAATGTTTCCAAACGAGAAAGAAAAGCCTCAGTATCAAACTTCGTGTCCGAACTCTGGATGATAACCATGTACTCACCCGTTCGCTTACCCTCGCGTACAAAAACCGAGCGCAGCAACCCGCGATGCTTCCGCATATCATAGAGAACATTTTCTCCACGCGCATGCATCTCCACAAAAAACTCACGAATCACTTTGAAAATCTCCACCGACCTGAGCGATTGCAGGAAGCACTCCTGAACATTCACTGTATCGTAATGCATTTTCTTCACGTGAAATCCTCCGCTTAATGAGCCGTTTACTTGGTCAATGGAAAAGCTCCATTCCATCTTGTTGCGGTAATACCAGGGGTCATCACAACCGACAATCTTGCCGAAAACGTTACCCAATACCTCCTCGGAAAAACCTCCAATATGTGAAAGTGTCTCTCGCACTAACTGCTCTTTCCATTGTAGTTGTCTTTCGTATGCCAAAAACTGCCAACTACACCCACCACAAGCGCTGAAATGTTTGCATCTTGCTGGTACGCGTTCCGGCGACTCTTTCGTAACTCGCACGAGAACTCCCTCTCCAAAGGATGACTTTTTCTTGGTTAATCTGGCCTCAACCTCATCTCCGATACACACATCATCTACAAAAATAGGAACTCTACGCCGAAGCGTAGCGGAGGCGTTGTTTTCGTTCCCGTTTTCCTTCTCTGCCACCTCCGTCTCCACAAACGCCAATCCCTGTCCGCCCAGGGCGAACTTCTCAATCTTCAGCGGAATGGTCATGCCTTTTTTTATCACCACATATCTTTAGCATGGGGCAGCCAAAAAGTCGAATAATAATCAATTAGCCATTTCTTTCCACGAAACCACCGAGGCACTCTTTGACTACATTTGGGCCAGCGAGTAATATAGAGGAAGATTATTTTATATATAAAAACATATGGCCAAAGTAGAAATATACACGAGACAGCTCTGTCCGTATTGCACCGCCGCGAAAGAACTTCTCAACTCGAAAAAAGTTGAGTTTATAGAATACCACGCAGGCGAAGACGAAGATCTTAAAACGGAAATGCTTAATCGCTCCAATGGACGACGAACCTTTCCGGAGATATTTATTAACGATAAGCATATCGGGGGATTTGACGACATGAACGCCCTCGAGCAGGAAGGCAAATTAGATGAACTCCTACAGGCATAAACTTTCATGAAAAATCGCATCTTCGCTATCGTATCGATTCTCATAGTTTCCGGACTTTTCTTCGGATCGAGGTTTGTTCTTGATGCTAAGAAAGATATTTCCGAAAAAGTCATGATATCCATTACGGGAACATCTATCGCCCAAGATGTGAAAAAGGAGAATCCGACTCTCGTACCAATTCCAACTCCGCATCCACAGATAGCAATCCCTGCGCCAACCTCCAAATATATCAAACTTTTATTCCTTGGTGATGTGATGATGGGAAGATATGTGAGGACCTTGATGGACAAGAATCATAATCCTAATTATGCCTTTGCAAAGGCTCATATTGCCACCAATCCGGGTGCGAATTTTTTGAATGACTATTTTGATCGTGTCATAGCCAATTTAGAGGGTCCAATAGTGCCAAATCCTAACTACGCGCAGACTGGCATGAACTTCGGATTTGCACCTGATACGGCGGAAATTATCAAAAACAACGGTATTGATATTGTCACCGTTGCCAACAACCACGCGCTTGATCAAGGACAGAAGGGGTTTATTTCCACCCTCAATTATTTAAAGCAGGCGGGAGTAAAATATTTTGGACACCCGATACTGCCAATAGAATTCGACACGCTGTATGAAACCATGAATGGTAAAACATTTGCATTCATAGGTTTCCACGACGCAACGCATCATCTCGACGAACAGGCCGCTGCCAAGCTCATCCAAAAAATCAGTCCGACCGTTGATTATACCATTGTCGTGATTCATTGGGGGGTTGAATATCAGAAAAATCCATCGAAGCGCCAGCAACAACTTGCCCACCTTTTTATCGACTCTGGCGCGAGTCTCATTATTGGTCACCATCCGCATATTCCTCAGACGATCGAAACATACAACGGAGTCCCTATCATCTACTCTCTCGGTAATTTCATCTTCGACCAATACTGGTCCGACGCCACTCAGCATGGCCTTACGGTAGAAGCCGTTTTCTCAACCGACCAAGACAACAAATCGATTCAAATTTTTGAGCATCCTATTGATTTGTACAAGAGTCAACCAACATGGAAATAAGCCCATAAACAAGGATAGTTTGCTTTTAAGGCTGAAAAGTGGTACAATAAAAAGATACGGCCGAACCCAAATTCAGTAACAAACATCAAATGCATATCAAATTCTGCGGAGCAGCACGTGAAGTAACAGGGTCAAGACATCTCCTCACCATCAATGGAAAGAAGATTCTTCTCGACTGCGGTATGGCACAGGGAAGTCGAAAAGAGTCCTGTGAGAAAAATGAAAAACTCATGTTCGATCCGAAAGAGCTCGACATGATTATTATTTCGCATGCCCATATTGATCACTCGGGAATCTTGCCATATGTCGTAAAAAGAGGATTCAGCGGACCAATCTACTCCACTCGAGCCACGCAGGATCTCGCATCATATATGCTCATGGATAGCGCGATGATCCAGGAGAAAGAAGCAGAATATCTCGCGAAGAAAGGGAAGACATGTATAGCGCCACTTTACTCAGTCGAAGATGCGGAGAAAACTCAGAAACTTTTTAAGGGCGTACCTTATAGAAAAACAATCAACATCTCGGAAGGTGTTAACCTGACATTTTATGATGCTGGACATATTCTGGGTTCAGCACAGATATATCTTCAGATTGATGACAAAGAAACAGGAAAGAAATATACACTCGGATTCACGGGCGACTTGGGTAGAAAAGGACTTCCACTGCTTCCTGATCCGGAAATGCTTCCTGCAACAGACTATCTTTTGTCAGAATCCACCTACGGAAATCGTTTTCACGCAGCCATTCAGACGGTAGAGCAGGATCTCGCGGACATTATTACGAGAACAGCCAAGCGTGGTGGAAGAATTATTATTCCCGCCTTTGCCCTCGAGCGTACGCAGGAAATTGTCTACTATCTTAATATTCTCTGGAAGGAAAAGAGAATTCCAGAACTTCCGATTTATGTGGACAGTCCGCTATCGGTTAATGTTACGGAAGTTTTCAAGAAACATCTCGACTGCTTTGACAGTGCGACAAACGAAGAATTTATCAAAAATGGAGACAATCCGTTTGGTTTTGGGAGACTTATTTATACGAAAAGCGTAGAGGAGTCCAAGCATCTCAATGAGCTCAACGGTCCGATGATTATTATTTCATCATCCGGAATGTGTGAACATGGACGTATCCTGCATCACCTGAAAAATAATATCGAAAATTCTCATAATACCGTCCTTCTCGTAGGATATCAGGCCGCAAATACGCTTGGACGAAAACTTCTTGATGGTGAGAAAAAGGTAAATATTTTTGGCGATCCCTACGATGTGAAGGCGGAAATCATTGTAATGGATGCCTTTTCAGCCCATGCTGATCGTTCAGATTTGCTCGATTATATGAAGAAACTAAACGATATACAGCCGGTGAAAAAAATCTTCCTCGTACACGGTGAAGAGGGCCAAGGTCTCGATTTCGAAGGTTTCCTTCGTCAGAGCGGATTCACAAATGTCGAGGTACCGTCTCCAGGTCAGGAGTTTGAGTTGCCAGAAAAGTAGCATGTGGTTAGTGTAGCTTTTTGGTATTTGTTTTTGAGAGCATCTTGTTTAAGATACGCTCGAATATATTTCTTAATCCCTATTTTCATGAAGCGACTCGCCGTTCTTCTCTCACTTTCTTCTTTAGTTTTGTCTGGCTGTATAGGTTCTCCTGCTGCAACACCGGCAACTACACCGGCACCAACAGCCGCAGTCGTTCCCGTAGCCGCTCCGGAAGGATCAGTTCCGTTTGATTATCCAGTCATCGCGTCGACAACAGGAGTAATGGGCGACAACGTTTTGACGGTAACATCAGCACTCAAGGGAAAAGACGATACATATATTTATTATAATGCCGTAATGTCCGCACCTGGAACAAATGTCTCCAAGGTTAAATCTTTTGGAAGCGAGCTTTCTATTCCTAATTCGATGATTATTCCTCTCCCAAAAGGAGAGAAAGTTAAGAAGGGGGATATCGTTCTCACATGGTGGCAGTCTGGATCCGGAATGGAGAGAGCAATCGTCACAGGTGGAACAGCAACGCAACCAACCGTTCGTTACCTCGATATGGATGCTAATAGCTCTTCAGATAAAGAAGACACGCTTCAACCGGACACATTTGTAAAGATTGCAGATGGATGGAACGCAGGCGTAACCGTTGGATGCATGGATGCTACCAGCACGAACTACGGCAAGTATCAGATTCTCAACGCTACCGACTCCAAGGTACTCGTAGGAGGATGGGCAGGATCTATCAAGACATTTGATCGAAGTAAATGTTTCGTCGTTCCAGTGGTTCCTACCGTCAAAGTTGGCGATTCTGTCTACATACCTAACTATGGATCATTCACAGCCGGAAAGGTAAAGAAGGTTGATGCCGCTCTCGGACGAGTAACAGTAACGTATAGCTTTGGAGGTCAGGACACTGACGCGGCTGTCGCTTACGGCGATGTCGCTACAAAGCTCGGAAACTAAGCTATCTTCCCCCAAAGGGAAGCTACAGAGACAATTGAAAGGCCTGGATGTTAAAATCCAGGCCTTTTGTATCCATATTCAATGCTTCCTCCTCTTGCCAAACGTTCTCACCTCCAGTAAACTCAACCTCGCATCCACAAGCTTCTAGCTTCAGATGCTCGGCTCGGCCTTTCGGCCTCGCCAACGTTCCATTCACAACTCGCGGGTATCGTATAATGGTTATTATGTCAGTTTTCCAAACTGAAGAAACGGGTCCGATTCCCGTTACCCGCTCCACAGATTTTAAAGCTGATCCAGCTTTGTTTATATGCCATATGAGTTCTTGACTTTATAGGTTGGATAGGGTAATATCAACAGGTATCCAACCCATACAACAGCATCTATGCTCATTCCAGAAGCCATCCAAAATCTCCTCAAGGAAAAGCTTGGAAAACTCAACAAGCTTAGGCTACTTTCTCCGACCATTCTTCAGAAGCTCAAGGAAAAGTTTGAGATAGAAATGACATATAATTCAAACGCGATCGAGGGCAATACTCTTACGCTCAAAGAAACGTACTGGGTTATTCAGCAGGGTATTACCGTCAAAGGAAAATCGCTCAAAGATCATCTTGAGGCAAAGAATCATAAAGAGGCGCTTGATTATCTTTATGAACTTATAGAGCATGGGACATCTCACACTATTTCCGAACAGCTCATCAGAAGTTTGCATGCATTGGTAATTCAAAATATTGATAAAAATATCGCAGGAAAATATCGCGAAGTGGACGTATTTATCACTAATACAGATCATCGTCCACCAAGTTCATTTGAAGTTCCAATAAAAATGCGAGAACTTGTACAGTGGGCGCGAGAAAATTATGGAAAAATAGATATGGTTGAGTTTTCCGCTATCTTCCATCATAAATTCGTACACATCCATCCATTTCAAGATGGGAATGGTAGAACCGGTAGACTGCTTATGAATATTTTCCTGATGCAGTACGGTTTTCCAATGACGATTATTCAGGTGCTAGATCGTCAAAAATATTATCGTGCCCTGCGGGATGCAGACAGTAATAATTATAAACCACTTTGTAGCTTCATCGCGCAGGCAGTGCTTCGCTCGCTGAATATATATCTCAACGTACTCACGCCTTCAAAAGAAAAGCTGGAAAACAAAGAGCAATGGATTTCTCTGCATGAGGCAACAAAATTCTGTGATTACAGTCAGGCCTATCTAGGAAAACTTGCAAAAGAAGGTCGAATTGATGCGCACAAAGAAGGCCGAAACTGGCTTACAACCGAAAAGGCTATGAGACAATATGTGGCGGAACATGTGCCGAAAGACAAAAAATAGTCCGAACCGCACTTCGTGCGTCTACGATGGAGCTCAAGAAATATCAAAGCTAAATTAGCTTTGTTTTTGTGAAGATAAGATTTACAAATAATAAAAATATGATACCATTGCCATCTTAGGCATAAAGGTTCCATATGGTCATGCAGCGATTACAAAGTGTGTTACGAGAAATTGCTCCGAGTATGGCCACTAGGATTGATCAGATGCGCGGCCGACCCTCGGTGAATCCAAACGTGCTTGAAGAAGCTGGTCTCACGATACGTGTACGACAAGGAGAGCTATATTGGCGAATCATAAGACAGTTGCCTGACGGGACATTTAATATTCGACCTATCTACGAAAGAGGTAAGTTCGACCGCTTCGGAATTCCACCGCGACTACGGGATGTACCCGCCGCCGATGTTACCCCTCTTTTTGAAGCCCTCAATATTCAGGTGCCATTTCCGATAATTATTCAGGAAGAGTTGGGGAGTTATGTGTATGATCAAAATCCAAAAAATAATTGGGTGTACGCAGCGATTCGAGGTTTTCAGGAATTAAAAAGAAAAATTGATTCAGAAGGAAAGAAATGTACAACATTTTGTTCGGCCGGAGTAGGTCCTGGTATTGATCTTGTCGGTGCACACTATGTTTTAGATCCAGAATTTTTTACATATACGGATGTCAGTCGTGATGCGATTGCGATGGCAGGCGTGAACCTCCGCAATAATGTAGCGCCAGGGCGCTTCAGTGGAGCTAATGGGTTACACACAAATCTTCTCGAAGGTGCGATCAATAATATGGACGTGATCTATGCAAATATTCCAAATATTCCTGCCAACGAAGTTCAAACGGAGCACTCTATGGCCCCCGCAACATTCGTGAGCAAAGACGCAATTCAGGGCGCCCCGAAAGTACTCGATGATTATTTGTTGGCACATCAGTGGCATCTCCTTCGTCAGGCAAAAGAAAAGTTGTCGCCAGGTGGTTCAGTGGTGATTGCGCTCGGAGGACGGATTCCATATGAGTATATTGAGCAAATGTTTAGTGAACTAGGATATCGGATGGAAGGTTTATTTTCCACGGTAAAGATGCAGACACAACCTGCCGACGTCATCAGTGGGTATGCTCAAGCCGAAAATGCAAACAATATCGACTTTACTTTTTATGACATGGAAAAGTTAGTATCAGCTTTTCCGGATGAAGACGCGCGAGAAGGAGCCGCTCAAAATACTGAATCAGAGAGATATCGCCCGTTCGCTCTTACGGCCACGCAAGCCCTTGAAATGCACAAAAAAGGGAAACCTATCGGACACCTAGTATACATTTTGAGAGGAGTGCTGGATTGAGGAGCCCAGTCCGAACATCCTCTACGACGGAGCTCCAAGCATTTTTTAATTTTAAGCCTGCTACTATGAGGGCTTAACTTTTATATCGATATCAATTCCCAATTTTTTTAATCTGTGGGTGTAGCCCAAAAGCTCACTTATTTCAGCCCTGGTAAGTTCTCGTATCGAATTTACGACAGAAGCAGATATCTCAACGACATGACGATCTTCGTCGCCTGTTTCGCCAGCAAACCTAATTTTGGGATATCGTGCTTTTAGTTCCTGTGCGGTATCGATATCAAGAATTTCCAGTAGAGGTTTAAAATAATTCGCCGGTAATGATCTTTTGCCTGAAAAAATTTGATTTAGAAATACGGTAACGGATTGAATATTATTATTCCCGATCTTAGCACCTAACTCTTTGGCAATTTTTCTTTGGGACTTTGGCAATGAGTGTGGAGATTGATCCATAGAAATAATAATAACATAAATATTAGAATATGGCAATTTTTAGCCTCGATAAATATATGACGAAGTCTCAGAAGCCGGTCTGTCATGGTTATAACCCAATTATCGCTCAAAACCACTTGTTTTATCGCTCATCATGAGCTATAATATGACCATATATGAGCGATAAAATTTCAAAAAATCAGGATTACAGCCTCGACCCAAGACAGATAACTATCTTGGCAAAGCTTCGATATGCCCAAGAATATGCACTCAGTGACATTCAGGCGCTACTCCCGGAAAAATTATCACCGGCGACCCTTCGCCGTGACATATCGGAACTCCGCGATAGTGGATTTCTCAAGCAATCAGGTGATCGAAAAAGTTCTCGCTACACGCTGACGAAATTTGGTATGCTTCATGCGCCGATCAGTCCGCATGAATACTGCGCCATTGATGTCGATACTCGCCACGGTAATTCGAGCTATAACTTTTCTCTTTTCCAAGAAATTCAGGACGATATTTTTTCGAAAAAAGATACGGAGATAATGGACGAGGCCACGCGCAATTTTCTGATTAAATCAAAGGACGCCAGCGAGACACTCAAGCAAAAAGAGCTCGAAAGATTTGTGATTGAATTGTCCTGGAAATCATCAAAGATTGAGGGAAATACCTACACACTTTTGGATACGGAGCGACTTTTAAAAGAAGGAATTCAGGCATCAGGTCATCCGAAAGATGAGGCGACCATGATACTCAATCATAAAAAGGCCTTTCAATATATTATTGAAAATCAGGAACAATTTAAGCAAATATCAGTTCGAAATATTGAAGATATTCACCGGATACTTGTCGATGGTCTCAATGTTTCATTTGGACTTCGCACAAAACAAGTTGGCGTGACGGGCTCATGCTATGTGCCACTTTCGGTACCATCTCAAATCAAAGAAGCGTTGGAAGACGTTTGCGCGGCAGTAGAAAGGGCTAATAGCCCATATTCGAAAGCGCTCATTGCACTTGTCGGTATCAGCTATATCCAACCATTCGAAGATGGAAATAAGAGAACGGCTCGGCTCATCACCAATGCCATACTCATGGCTCACAACTGCGCCCCATTATCATATCGCAACGTCGATGAGATATCGTATCGTGAAAGCATGCTCGTTTTTTACGAAAAGAATAGTCTTATCGCGATCCGCGATATCTTCATGAAGCAGTATATATTCTCCGGTGATCAATATTTGAAGTTCTAGTCTGGGAAACAGTCCAGCCAGAACATCCTTGTAACATCAACGGACAATCTCTTGACTGTCCAACATCAGCCGATAATAAGTTTTTAGCAAGGCAGGTAAAGGTATATTGCAATCCGATGGGGGTCGACATAGGTAAAAGACAAATCATTACACCTGAGCACGGGGTTGCAATTGCCAATAAAGCATTAGCCCTTATCCAGCCACTAGCGACCATCGTTATGAACAAGCAGGACAAGTTCACCGGATGGAAGTCGATGCCTTGGAAAATTGACTAAGGCCAGTCCGAACCGCACTTCGTGCGTCTACGATGGAGCTCCACAGACACGACCACGTGTCGGATTTCTGTTCCCGATTTCATTTACAAGGCTAATTTAGCTTTGTAGCTCCAGATATTTGTTAAGATTGCAGCAATTGCCGTCACATTTCCCGTACCAGAAAAAGAGATA
>CAYHGS010000001.1:5911-81285 GCA_964356305.1 uncultured Candidatus Peribacteria bacterium | reverse complement strand
ATCCCAGCAAAAGCAGAAATGCCTTTTTTTGCTGCCAAACCAGCTTAAAAATGTAGCGAAGATATGGCTTCATGCAGAGGGATAATAGATTCAGTTATCTATTAATACCTCTTTTATATAAATATGTCAATAGATCAGCTTTGAAAAGACCCCAGTTTTGCCAACATGAAAATAATGGCCTGTATAAGCCCTCATAAATAGCGGTCCTGTTGACGCATTCCATTATTACTTTCTAACCGAGTAATTTCGCCGGCGAAACTTTCAGCTTCAAAATAGCCTATTTCTGGAGCATGAGATGATTATAAACTTCTAAATTAGAATGTCAAAGCCCCAGTTTCCCCAGCACCTATATGATGCCTTTAATAAGCTATCAAAAAAAATCAGCCGTTTGTTATATGCTATTTTCATCGTATGACTCACAAATTTCCCCGGGGAGCTCCAGCGGGAGTTCTACTTGGTAGGAAATTTTTCCACAAGGGGTGCTTTGCCATAGCTTCAAAAATGACACCTTTACGACAATGATATGTTTATAAACTCATCGATATGAAAGTCAACGTGCCGAATTTGTGAGAATTTTCAAAAACTGGGGCTTTTTTAATGAAGAATATTGTTGAAAGAGCAGAAAACATTGGTAACCTAGCAAATATTTTTTCAAGCTATTCGCCAAACATACTATCAAGAATTTCTGCGTAATATCCCATATCTTCCTCAGGAATTTTTCCATCTTTACGCAATTGTTCAAATTTCGATTGTATTTTTTGTTGTTCCATTACGTGTTCACTTAGATAATGCATTGTATCATTTTTACTTCCACCATTTTTCATAACTTCATGTAATCCCTCAACAAGCGGTTTTGCTATGGCATGTAATTCAGAAAGCTCAGGATGTCCAGCAACAAAAGAATCAACATGGGAAATTATTTTTGTATAAGATTCCTGACTTATATTTTCGCGATAGGATGCGAGTACATCAGTCATTCCACTACTTTTCATTTTATCGTTAATTTTCCCACGTATATTTCCTCCTTCAATTGCCTCAGGAGAAGGTTCAACATCATGGTCGGTACGAACGCGTTCCACAGTACCTCTTTCATTTTTTTGATTATCAGATGGGGCATTTTCTACTTCGCCTTTAACAGGTTTTCCTCCCGGTCCTCCTGTAAACCACACGAATACCTTCGTTCTCGGATTAATTAATACAAAACCCATCTCTCTGACTTGCTTCCGCAATGTTGGATTTTTAATTTTTGCATTTTGTGAGAATTCTTTCGCAAATTGATATGTATAACAACCGTCATCAATTGCAGAATAAACCTGGCTCCAAAAAGATGCGTATTCGGCGATATTTGCAACTTCGGGAAAATCTTTCACAATTGAGTTGTACAAATTACCTTTAGAACCTTCGATGTTGCGTATCGTCTCGCGCTGATCTTTTTTCTGTGCAATGAGCTGTTGATCTTTAGAATAATTCTCAATTTCTTTTTGAATTGCCAGAGAAAAATTTTCTTTCGGTTGCTTCAGAAATAAAGGTATTACCTCTCCTCGCTGAGAGCCATCTCTCGTCTTCCAAACCCAAACCGTCCCCTTCTTATCAAGAAGTTTATCACCCTTTCTATACCTTTTTTCAACCTCCGCCTGCAACGAACTCATTTGCTTAAAGCGTTCAGGAAGCAGAACTTTTTTATCATTAAAATCATTCCACATTCCATCCGCAAGCATTTTAAATCCCTTATCGGATGTATCGAAAGGTTTGGGCACCGAGGCATTCAATTTCTCCTGTCGTTGCTGATGGGGGGTTTCTGACATTTTATTTTTATGTATAAAAATATTATAGCATAAAAATTAAAAAATCGCAATGCTTGTAGAAAAATAAAGCTACAATCATAAACATTGGTTTTACTGGAATACTCATGCTATCTCCTCCTAACCTGCGTCACCCTCAACTCAATCTGTCGTAAGTTTTGGGAATGTTTTTCGAGGGCGTTCATGATCTCGGTAGGTGCCCCAAGAGAGGTAGGTGTATTATCTTCGAGCCGAGGGGTATTGGCGGCAGAAGCGGCCGAGGTATTCGTCGGCATAGTCGTCTCGCTTCTTGAAGATTGTTCTCGCGGCTCAACTCGAACGGTTGCATCGTCTGCTCTTCTGTCTTCGACTTCATCATCTTCGGGTGGAAGTAGAGTCGGAAGTATTACTGCTGGAATTTTCATTACAGGTGTAGCTATTGCAGGAATCGTCACGGCTGGAATAGTTACTACAGGAGCAGCTGCCTTTTCGGGATACGGAACTCCCGCTGTTTCATAAATTCTTTTCTCTTCATCTTTGAGCATGGTAGTTACGCGATCCAGGAGCTGGTCTCGATAATCACTTTTTTCAACGGCGGCAATAGCCTGAATACCGTTATCTACTACAGTAGAAACCTCATTCGACGTCGATTCGTCGACAATGCCGTTCAGGGTCAAATTTCGTGACTCGGCAAGTCTTCGGCCAAGCATTTTTACCTGGAACTCTGCATGTGATTCAGGGGAACCTACGAACGTTTCTTCGATTTTTTCTAAGCCACGTTTTACGGGATAGAGGGGATTGCCATTCGTCACATTATCGTTCGTGTAAGCAAAAGTAGAAACACCACCAGTGAAGAGAACAAAAATAAAAGCCGTCGCCGTCGCATAGGCGCGCGTGCCAAGGAAGAACCAAAACCCACGTCCTTGCTCATGATTCGCTTCCTTCAATAACACATCGTGACGTTGTAAACGCTTAGCCATCCGCACCTTGAACTCAGGTGTGGGCGAGAGCTCCTTCTGAAAGGAGGTAAGTGTTTTTTCAAATTCTTCTAATTCGTCGTCAATATCGTGCATAGAATGAGGGTTAGTCGGCGACATGGGAGGGGAGTATTTTTTGTAACTTCACGATGGCACGATGGGTGGCAACTTTAATCGTATTTTCCTCTTTACGAAACATTTCACCCATCTCTTTATAAGAATACCCGGAAAGGTAGTGCAAGGTTACAAGTTCTTTCTCGTCATCATGCAATTTCATTAAAGCAGCTTTGAGTTCATCATATTTCATAGCCTGAATAGTATCGGCAACCGGGCTACTTGAATCCGGCACCAGATTTTCAATCTCATCCAGGGAGGTATGTTTTTGCTTGGCGAATTTTTTGTAATGATCAATCAGGTGATTACGGGCGATGCCATAAAACCAGCCCCCGAACGAGTACTGCTCATTATAGGACTCAAAGTGCTCGAACGCTTTTAACGAAATCTCCGAAACTAAATCTTCAGCTAATTCACGGTCACTGACTTTGCTATACACATAGCGAAAGATCTTCGGCATGAACTCTTCATAATATTTCTGGAATGATGCGAGGTCTTTCACGAGAAACAGGATAATTCAGATTGATGAAAAATACAAAAAAGAATACAATAAAACCTACAAATCAGTCTCTTTATAATTCCCTTAACCCAATTTTCTATGAAAATACAATATTCCATGAAGAGTATGGATGTTTGGGAGGAGAAGCACATGAAGGAATACATGGAGAGCAAGATTACGAGACTAGAGAAGCTCTTGTCTCATTTTCAGGATGATACGGTGAGCCTCACGGTACGCGCGGAGAGATTTGAGAAGAATAATGCGTACCGAGTTGAGCTTGTTTTGGAGATTCCCGGTAAAGTGTTAGTAGGAAATGAAGATAGCCATACGATTGAAAAAGCAGTAGACCTCTCGAAAGATCGTCTCGTGAACCAAATGAAGAAACATGAGGACCAGCTAAGAAATAAAGGAAAATCAAACTCAACACTGAAGCGAGGGATAAAAGAGCTGGGTGATGAACGAGCGCATCGAGCAATATCCGACGACGATCAGGCTTTTGAGAGCATGGCCTCAAGCGAGGTGGATTCAAAGCCTATGAGCACTCTCTGATCGGAGGTGCCTTTGTTGAGGACGATAACAGGAACGGCAGAAACGCCGCGAGTCAGGCTGCGCATCTCAGTGAGTCGTTCCGGCTCATCAATAATATTATATTCCGTAAATGGATGGGTATTCGCAGTCAAAAGATCGCGTAGCTGTCGACAAAAGAGGCAGGTCGGAGATGTATAAATGGTGATATGCGACATGAGTAGAGTATACACGGTTTTTCGATTGAAAAAAGTATTGAAGTAGGCTAAAGTTCCGCTACTATGAGTCTAAGCATCGGCATCGTCGGTCTCCCAAACGTAGGCAAGTCTACGCTCTTCAACGCCCTGATCAAAAACAGGGCCGCGCTCGCGGCAAACTATCCTTTTGCTACGGTTGATCCAAACGTGGGCATTGTCGAGGTTCCTGACGAGCGCGTACGGAAGCTGAAAGAGATTGAAAATTCTGAAAAAATACTTCCGGCAGTCGTTGAGTTTCATGATATTGCCGGCCTCGTGAAGGGTGCATCTACCGGGGAAGGATTGGGGAATAAGTTTCTTTCCCATATTCGCGAGTGTGATGCCATCGCGCACGTTGTGCGCGCCTTCACCGACGACAATGTTATCCACGTTCATGGAGGGATCGACCCAAAAAACGACATCGAGGTGATTCACGCAGAGCTCCTGATCGCCGACTCTCAGACCATGGAGAAACGTTTAGGGAAAGCGAACAACGACGTGAAATCAGGAAAACCGGGGGCGGCAAAACAGCTCGACGTACTTCAGAGGGTGTCGGACGCCATTGGGATGGGAACCCTTGTGAAAGATGTTGCGCTGACAGCCGAAGAGCTTTTGGTTATCCAAGATCTCTTTCTCCTTACGGCCAAGCCAATACTTTTTGTTGCGAATGTGCACGAAAAGGATCTCAAAACATTCGACACGCAAAAAGCAAAAGCAGATTGGGGGCTTACGCCTGATGCCATTATTATTCCTATTTGTGCAAAAATTGAAGAAGAGTTGATTGATCTTTCGCCGGAAGATACACAGGTATTTCTTGATGACCTTGGTATTCAAGACTCAGGAATTAATATGATGATTAAGAAGGCTTATGAAATTCTCAACTTGATCACCTACTTCACCGCAGGTCCAAAGGAAATTCACGCATGGACAATCAAAAGAAATACGATGGCACCACAGGCCGCAGGTGTTATTCATACCGACTTCGAGAAAGGATTTATTCGTGCTGAAGTAATAGCCTACAGCGACTACATCCAGTGCGGGGGTGAGGCGGGAGCCAAAGAAAAAGGCAAGATGCGCCTCGAAGGAAAAGATTATGTCGTCCAGGATGGAGACGTGATGCATTTTAGATTCGCGAACTAGTAAGCAGCTCAGCCGAGTTGTCACTCGGGGAGTGTACCTTGGGTGCGAACTAATAGAGTTTCTTCTTTTTGTAGTTCCGGTATTCAAGGCCAAGATAAAAAACCGCCAAGAAGATGATAGTCACCACACCCCAATCAGCGGTGAGATGGTATGTTATAATCTCCCATACGAGGGTCGCAAGAACAAAAAGCGTAATGAAGCCGGTGGCAATGAGCATTGGTCGCCTTTCTTGGAATTTGGTAACATATCGCGGAGTAAAATGACGCATCGAAAAGGCAAGAACCAGGAGTAAAAAAAGGCCGACATACACCAAGCGGTTATTGGACGATCGCGTGAAATATTCTATATAGAGTGGATGTAAAAGCCAAAAGCATACGGTGATAAGCGCAAAAATCGTGAAGCCAATTTCCTGCACTCTAAATATACGAGAAACATTTTCAACCCCGTCAATCTGTTCCAGCTGAGTGAATATGGACTGCAGCGTATCGTATCGCTCAAGATGAAGCGTTACTCTTACTTCGCCATGCTTCGAGAAAAAACTTTTAGCGTGAGCACTGAGGTCGATGATATTTATATGAAAACGAGAGAGTACCTGGAGGATATCGGAAACCATATCTTCACGATTTTGCACGGAAATTCGCAGCTCAATATGCTCACTGCCCCTGGAGATAGAGCTCAATTGCTGCTTGGGATAGAGGCTATGGATAACATCGGACGCATCAAGCGTTCCATCCCCAATGGCCGAAAGAAGAGCCTTGAGAGTTGGGTAGTTTGAGAAGTGGGCCGATATGAGAGCGTTTTGAACTTTGTGATAAGGGAGTTCATCGATAAGTCCGATACCCAGCCGAGTGAACGCCTTCTGGAGGAGCTGTTTGCCGATACGTACTTTCGTATCAGCATCTTCCTTGTTAAGAAAGTAACGAATTTTATTTTTGGAAATATTGGTACGGGCAAAATCGAGCCAATCTCGTTGTGGGCCGCAGCTCTGGGGTGAAGTGATAATACGAACGGTGTCTCCACTTTTTAACGTCGTGAAGATTGACTTCTTTTGTCCATTAATTTCCGCGCTAACGGCCTGATTTCCTACGTCGCTATGAATAGCATAGGCAAAATCAATAGCAGAAGCCTCTTTTGGTAGATGAATGGCATCGCCCTTTGGAGTGAAGGCAAAAATTTTATCCTCAAAAAGGTCGGACTTTACTTTCTCAACGAAACTTCTGCTCGTGAGCTCTTGTTGCTCTAAATCGAGAATATCTGTCATCCACTGCGTTCGCCACTCAGGATCCACTATCTTCTTTCCATTTTTTCCGTTCCTTTTTGATCCCAAAAAATAATGCGTCGTAATGCCATATTCCGCTTCGTTATCCATCTCGTAGGTGCGAATCTGAAACTCGGTAAGTGTTCCGTCTATTCCAAAAACAGTCGTATGGAGACTGCGATACCCATTGATTTTAGGGACAGCGATATAGTCCTTAAATGATCCACTTTTTGGCTTAAACATAACATGAATGATACCAAGTGCGCGGTAAGCGTCCTCGATGGTAGGCACCAGAACACGAAGGGTAATTAAATCATGAACATCATCGAACGTTTTGCGATCGGCGTGCATTTTAGTAAATATACTATAAATAGTTTTATTGCGAATGAAGACGCGAGCGTCTATATGATGGCCTTGTAGTACATCGGAAACTCGCTTCATGGATTCTTCTGTTTTTGGCATGAGACGCGCATCAGCTTCAGAGATTTTATGAAAAAAATGTTCATACTCGACAGGATAAAGATACTTAAAACACAAATCTTGCAGTTCAGATTTGATACCCTGAATACCGAGCAAGCTTGCCATAGGAACGTATACCTCCAGCGTTTCACGGGAAATTCGAATCTGTTTTTCGGGTTTTGTGTGAAAATGAAGAGTTCGCATATTATGAAGTCTATCGGCCAACTTGATCAGAATCACACGAGGATCTTTTGCGGTATGGATAAGAAGTTTTTTGAGTGATTCAATTTGGCGTCCCTCCATATCGTTTTGATAGTGAACCTTGGAAAGCTTCGTAATACCCTCAACCAGGAAGGCTATTCGTTCACCAAATAATACTCCAATCTCCTGGACGGTGCGCGAGGTGTCCTCAGGGACATCATGAAGGAGCGCCGCAATCAGGGTATCTTCGTCGACTTTGAGTGTGGAAAGTATTCGTGCCGTAGCAACAGGATGAATAATATAGGGGCTTCCGTCCTTGCGAAGCTGACCCTCATGGGCCTCTTTAGCAAACTCATATACCGAGATAAATTTCTTCACATCAAAGCCGGGAAGCTGCTGCTTCGCCTGCTTAGCAATGTCATGTACTTCAGCGAGGAGGGCATCCATGGCCATAGGTATGACGTGACAAGTGATATAAAAGTATGATAATAATGCCACTTAAAGCTGAATTCGTCAAATGCTTTTTTGCCAACTTCAAGAAGAGATAGGGGCTAGGCTTGTTTTAAAGCTGAAAATATGATAGAATGCATCGAAGCCTAAAACAAAATATACAAATGTCTCAATCTGACTATATTTATTCCAGCCTCAGACCCCTCGGCGATTCAGCTAACAAAAAGCCTGAACATGTCGCTGTCATGAAGCTCATGCAGGTATATCCTGACGTGATGCCCAAAAAAATGCATAGTCCTGTCCGGGGGAAGGTTATGGAATATGTTCAACAAGCGATAGTAACGGTACTCATTTTTGCTGCATTTTTTGTCGTGATGAACTGGGGCGCGATTATGCAGAATATTTCGTGGGAAATTTCAAAGTTCACAGACCAGACTGATCAGTCAAATCCACTTTACACGCTAGTGGAAGAGAAAAAGCCAGTCACTCAAGAACCGCTTCCGCTCGTAAAAACAACTGTGCAGTCAAATGCGCAGATACCGAGTTTGGGTATGGCCGTAGCACCGCCCGATACGCGATTAATTATTCCGAGAATCAATCGCAACGTTCCGGTGATGAATGTAACTACTGAGAGCCTTATCAAGAAAGACTGGGAAAAACTTGAGACAGAGATGCAGGAGGCACTCCGCTTTGGGGTAATCCATTATCCGGGAACCGCTCGCCCCGGCCAACAGGGGAACGTTGTCATCACGGGCCATAGCTCTTATTTTCCGTGGGATCCAGGACGTTTCAAGGATGTGTTCGCGGTACTTCATGATCTACAGCAAGGCGATAAGATTCTTCTCTATTACAATCAACAACAATATATGTACGAAGTGACTAGTATTAAAAAAGTCTGGCCATCCGAGCTGGAGGTTCTCAGGCCCTCAATTGAAAATAAATTGACACTCATTACATGCACACCAGTTGGAACAAATCTAAAACGACTCGTCGTTGAGGCGAAACTTATTAAAATTCAATCGTAGTAATAGGAAGAAAGGATACCATGGCCTACAAAACTAGGGCGCTTCTTGCGGTGGAACTTCGGGCTGATCGTGAACCTGGCCAAGCTTTTGGAGGAGGGCTTCTTCTGCTCCGCTTTCTTCTACCTCTGATTTTTTTTCTGTCTCCTGGCGAATTTTTTTCTTTTCCTGGGCCTCGAAGGCATTCCACTCATTTTTATGTTCTTGATTAATTTTTCCAATTTCCGAAGTATATTCGGAATCAATTTTTTTTAACTGATCACGTTCATTCACGAGAATAGTGCGAAGTTTTACGATCTGATCGTCATTCATAATCGGTAGCACCTGGAACCAATAATCACGTTCCTCTGTATTCATTGACTCTGTTTTAATCAAGAGAGCAACGAGGTCGGGGAAGTGCTCCCTCACGGAAGTCGGAACAGCATGTTTTGTCTCTGCCTCAATGATTTGCTCAGCAGTAAGACCAAAATCCTGAAGAATTTTTGGATCAATGGGGGGTAACGCTACGGACGTCGTTGCTACAGGTATTGGCGCAGTTGCTGCCGGTGGCTGCGGCTGTCCTCCAGTTGGAATAGTCTGATCATCGCTCATGTCGACATGTTACATGATAAAAATATCATATCCAATACTTTCGACGTGAATAAATGCTACAGTCATGTCGCGTGCAATTTCTTCTTTTTGTAAATATTCTTCGTGCATATTGTTTTTATGTGTATTTTTCGTATAATCATACCAGAAAAACGAATTTCTTTCAAGATAAAACGTATTCACTCATGACAAAACACGACGCGCAACTCAGAATAGAAAAATTACGTGAGAAAATCAAAGGTCTGAATTATAAATACTTTGTTCTAGATAAGTCCGAGGTGGATGAATCCGTAAGGGACTCCCTGAAGAAAGAATTAAAGGCCCTTGAGACGCAGTATCCCGATCTCATTACGCCTGATTCTCCGACGCAGCGAGTAGGCAGCGTGTTAAGCGGAAGATTCGCGAAGGTAAGCCATATATCGAAGAAGTGGAGCCTGCAGGATGTGTTTAACGAAACGGAGTTGAGCGACTGGATTGAGCGTACGGAACGATTTATTCCGAACGAAAAGATTGATTTTATAGGTGAGCTAAAGATTGATGGCCTTAATATTACGCTGCATTACAAGAAGGGGCATCTCGTACGGGGAATCACTCGCGGAGATGGGGAAATGGGGGAGGATGTGACGCACACTATTCGAACCATTGATTCTATTCCACTTGAGCTGAATGAGCCAATTGATTTGGAGGTATCAGGGGAAGTATTCTTGACGAAAAAGGCATTTGAGAAAATTAATAAAAAGCTTATAGACGATGGAGAGGAGCCATTTGCCAATCCTCGTAATGCCGCAGCCGGCTCAGTGCGCCAGCTCGATCCGGCCGTCGCAGCTGAACGCGAACTTCAGGCGTATATGTATGAACTTGGAGCGAGCACGCTCCAGGATCCCGTTACCCAGACCAAAACTCTTGAAAAATTCGCCGAGCTCGGCCTGCCCATCAACCCCGGACACAAACATCTGAAAAACGCCGAGGATATCATGAAATTCCGCAAACAGGTAGGAGAGGATAGAGAAAAACTTGCCTACGAGATTGATGGTATCGTCGTAAAGGTGGATAACAAAGCGCTCTGGAGCCGCCTCGGGTTTACTGCTAAGGCTCCACGTTACGCCATAGCCTTCAAGTTCGCCGCGGTCCAATCCACCTCTCAAATCCTCGATATTCAGGTGCAGGTTGGTCGTACCGGCACGCTCACACCCGTCGCGCACCTCAAGCCCACCGAGGTCGCCGGCGTCACGGTGACCCGCGCAACCCTTCACAATGAAGACGAGATTGCGCGCAAAGATGTCCGCATCGGTGACACCGTGATTATCCAGCGCGCCGGCGATGTCATCCCAGAGGTCGTCTCGGTCCTCACCGACCTGCGCACCGGCCACGAAAAACATTTCCACTTCCCGAAACACTGTCCCATTTGTGGCTCCCCAGTCGTTCGCTCGGAAGGTGAGGTCGCCTACCGCTGCACGAACCACGACTGCTTCGCCCAAAAGTCCGAGCGTCTCTTCCACTTCGTCAGCCGCGACGCCATGAACATCGACGGCCTCGGCGAGAAGGTGATTATCCAACTCCTCGAAAACGGCATCATTGCCGACCCTTCCGACCTATACACCCTCATGCAGGAAGATCTCATCGACCTCCCATTATTCAAAGAAAAGAAAACCGAAAACATTCTCGCCGCCATTCAAAAAAGTAAACACGTCACGCTCGACCGATTCATCTACGCCCTCGGTATTCGCTACCTCGGCGAGCAAGGTTCTTCTGAACTCGCCCAATTTATCCTCACGAGGGACACCAGTCCCTCTGTTTCCGTTCGCAATTCACACCCAAAACATTATTCTATCGAAAAATTTCTTCATTTCATCAAAAGTCTTACCAAAGAAGAGCTCAATAACCTCGAGGGTATCGGCGAAAAGGTCGCCACCTCCCTCTACGAATATTTCCAAAACAAAACCCATCTCTCGCTCATCGAAAAACTCTCAAATCACGGAATCACGATAGAAATCGAACCTCCAAAAAAACAAACTGCCATCACCGGAAAATCATTTGTCCTCACAGGCACACTTGCAGGAATGTCCCGCAACGAAGCCAAGGACAAGATCAAATCCCTCGGCGGCAAAGTCCTCTCCGCCATAACTCACGACACCGACTATCTCGTCGTCGGTGAAGACGCCGGCAGTAAGCTCAAAAGGGCAGAGGAATTTGGAATTAAAACGCTAGAAGAAAAAGAATTCTTAGGGCTATTGAATGAATAATATTTTTATAAAGTTTTTTGCGTCACGCGGGGTAAGCAAATACTCACCATAAAATATATATCGCAAATGTCACGATAAAATGGCTTATTTCTATGGAAAAAAGCGATATTATTTGATAATATTCTAGATACTTCAGGGGGAAGTTTCTTATTCCATCATCACATAAGCTCATGCTACAAAAAGCAAGAATTGCCAATGAACTGCATCAAAAATTTCGATACTACGGTAGTAACGCCCTTCACTGGAAGCGAAAATGTATTCTTATGTTGCCGGAAATCGAGAAGGAGCGCGTCTGGGAACAGAAAGGGTTTGGAAGTATTCATGAATATGCATCAAGGCTTGCGGGTATCAGTCACTCGTGCGTCGATGATGCACTGAGAATTATTCATGCCGTTGAGGATAAGCCCGAACTGATGAAGGTTGTGGAAGAATATGGAGTGAACGCTGTTCGTCCTGTTGCGACAATCGCCACATCCGAGACGGCAGAATTCTGGGCAGAAAAAGCGGCGACCATGGGTAAAAGGGCACTCGAAGTATATGTGCATGAAATTCGCACGCAGCGCATTGAAGCTGAGCAGCTTCGTACTAGTACGAAGCTAACAAAGCTGATTCCCATGGAACTCAATCCAGAGATTGCCGACGAACTGGAAAAGCTCAACTCAGGCGGAGATTGGAGTGCGCTTATGAAAGAGCTTCTCGATGCAAGAAAGCAGCTCATAGAATTACAAAAACCACAGGCGGTCGAGGCGACTTCCAGGCATATTCCTATGGAGATTCAAAGACACGTTATTCAACGATCAAAAGGTCGATGTGAATTCCCGCGATGCAATAAAAAATATCATATACTTCATCATACGCAAAGATTTGCCCTAGAAGCATTACACGATCCGGATCTTATTGTGGCACTTTGTACCACCCATGAACGCCTTGCGCACATGAGTCTGATTGATCACGAAGATGACAGGACGGAATATTGGAAAATTCGCGAACATGCCGACACAGTCAGTAAAAAATTTCCCATCGATCGGATGGTTATGAAATATAGAAAAAAAACATAGACACCTGGAGATCAACACGACATATGATCGAATAACGGTCACCAAAACTTTCATTTTCAAATGATATAATTTACCTCAACAGCTCCGACGTACTTATTCCACCACCTCTCCTCCAAACATCGCCGCAACGTCATCGGCAAAATCGGTAGTATCGCTACTGACAGCCTGACTGCGACTTACGGTTTCTTCGTGGCGCTCGATAGACGTATGAAGTTCGATTCGTTCGATACGTGATTCAACTCGAACCGACGTGCCAAAAACCTCTTCGATCAATTTCTCTAACTCGCTGCGAATAGCACTATCCATCACCGTGTCCTGATGAAATTTGGCAGAAAACGATAGAGTAATGACATATCCTTCCACGTTGAAATGTTTTACATCTTTCAATGAAATCCGTAGTTTTGGCGTCTTGATTCTCTCGATAACCCGTGGCCAGTTTTTTGTAAGCTCATCCTGGGTAATAGTTTTTCCCGACATCACTTTTTCAGGAGCTGCATCAGTAGAAACGGGCGCTGCAGTTGGCATCTTATATGAACTAATTTTTTGTTCAACAGTAGGAGTGGAAATACTAGGCATGGTATATTGAGGAGGTGCAACTGCTTGAATCACAGGCGCAACAGCCATCACAACCGGAGCCACAGCAATCTCTCCATGTAAAAATCTCACCACCGCCATCTCGAGTGGTAACTGCACAATCAACGAATTTCTCAACTGATCAAATGCCTTCTGGAAGCACTCAATCATACGTACGCACTCTTTCGCCTCATCAACCTTTTTCGTATCAATAGCCCTCAGCATTTCCAATCTCATTTTTTCTAATAGCTCTTTCGTAAACTGTCCAAAATCGACACCTTCTCCATATAATTCCTGAATAAACCGCAGCGTCTCAACAGAATCTTTACTCATTAATAAGCTATAAAACTTTTCAACAGCACTACTTCCCGCCACGCCGAGAATCGTTCGTACATGCGCAGCTGCTAATTTTCCATCAACAATAAGTTGTTCAAATAAACCAATAGCATCGCGTAAACCGCCATCTACATGGTGTGCAATCATCTCGAGAGCTTCTTCTTCGGCGACAATATTTTCACTCTGGGCGATATAAGCCAATCGTGCCATCACTGTCTTTACGTCAATCCTCTTAAAATCAAATCGCTGACATCGAGAAATAATTGTCTCCGGAACTTTGTGCGCCTCCGTTGTCGCCAAAATAAAATATACATTCGCCGGTGGCTCCTCCAAAGTCTTCAGGAACGCATTAAAAGCGCCCTTAGAGAGCATATGGACTTCATCTACGATATAGACCTTATTCCGTGCACGCGTCGGCGCAAAGTGCAATTTATCAATCAGCTCGCGCACATCATCAACGCCCGTATGGGACGCGGCATCAATTTCAATAACATCAATCAATCTTCCTGAAGTAATGTCGATACAAATATCACACTTCTCGCATGGTTCTCCGGCCTCGCTGATATCTTCACAATTAATCGCCTTCGCAAACAACCTCGCCGTCGAAGTTTTCCCCGTCCCACGCGGTCCGGTAAACAAATACGCATGCGCCAGCTTATCCGTTCGCACCGCATTCATCAGGGTAATGCGAACATGATCCTGACCGACCAAATGGCCAAAGGTCTGCGGACGATACTTTCGATAAAGGGAGATTTCACTCATAGGCCACCATGCTAGCATAAAAATTTGCGAGAACGAATATGTAAAATTTATAATTATTTAAAGCTGGAATTTGGCAAAAAGACGTTGAGACCTTGAGGTAAAGTTAAATTTCTGCTACAATATCTTTCGAAATGGCAATTTCGGATTCCCAAAAAGAGCAGTCCAACCTGGACTGCTCTTTTTGTTCGTTGTCAGACTGGTGGAGACGACGGGAATCGAACCCGCCTATCCGAAATGGCAATTGCGGAATTTCACCATGAACGTCCCCACTTGCCATACCAAATCTGACAAGACAAGCATAGCAAGCACTTCTAACAAACCTCTGACATTGAGATAACAAATTTCTGAAATGGCTTATATACGCCAAAAATAACGAAAAAAATTACTCGCAAATTTGATAAAATATAGCAGAACAATACTTCTCTAATAACTTCCCCTCACCACCTCTCTCACTTTCTTTTCAAAAACTTTTCTACTAAACTTCTCCGCATGTTCTCGTATTCTCTTTGGTCGATACACGGTCATATTCAGCAATAATCTTGCCAATCCAGCCTCAAGTCCGTCAACGGTCGCCTCACGAAACAGCTCCCCGGTAACTCCGGACACAACAGTTTCCACCGCCCCACCGCTTCCATAAGCCAACACCGGTTTTCCACATGCCATAGCCTCAACAGGTACAATTCCAAAGTCATCCTCGCCTGGAAAAATCACCGCTCGACAGTACTTCATATAGGTCGCAACCTCCGCATCGCTCTTCGACCCAAGAATCTCTACCGAAGGTCCCGCAATGCCTCTCAAATATGCCTCCTGTGGACCAGAGCCAATAATAACTAATCTTTTTTCTAATTTATTAAATAATTGTACGGCCAAATCTACACGTTTATAGGGGCTTAATTGTGAGACAATGAGGAAATAATCTTCGCTCTCGTGACTCACCTCGAATCTATCGACATCAACTGGTGGATAAATAACATCGCTTTCTTTCCCGTAATATTTTCGAATACGTTTTTGTATATTAACAGAATTCGCCAAGTAGTAGTCTGGCCTATCACTAGCCAAAAAATCCCACTCGCGCACATACTGCATTTTTTTCAAAATATATAATCCTTTCAGTCCTCGGTACGCATTATCCTCCATATACTGATGCGTATAATCCCATAAATATCGAGTAGGTGAGTGGCAGTAGGAAATGTGTTTCGTTGTAACGGGAGTCAGGACACCATGGGCATACGACTGGCTCGAACTCAGGACAATATCAAACCCGGAAAAATCAAACTCCTCGATCGCTCTCGGCATCTTCGCAAAGAAAAAACGATACAGTCTTCCCGGCCACCGCGCCCATTTTTGCATGGAAGAAGTGATGATTCTCTCCTTCGGAAAGTGCGAACTCATGACATTTTCGTTATACATCAGCGTATATATCGGGGCATCGGGATACATTTCACTAAAAACCTTCAGCACCCGCTCGGCACCCCCATATCGAAGCAAAAAATCATGAACCAAAGCTATTTTCATGAGGCAAGTATAGGCAGAACTTTCATAGAAACACAAGAAGCCAATAGATAGACTAAAGCTGAAATCTGTGCTATAATGAAAAGAAATAATTATAAAAAATATGTCACCACCAGAAGTAACTTCACCAAAAAAAGACGCACCGCCAGTAGGAGTCGAACAGACTCCACCTCAAGCTGCTGCAGTAGGTGAGGTTAAAGGTGAAGCAAAGACAGAAAGAGGAGCTCTCGCCGCAGACCAAACTGAAGTCGCCGCTGCCGCAAAACGAGAAGAGCTCAGGGGGGATATATATGATTTCAATGACGAGGAAAAGGGTAGATACAAGAATGCTTTCGGTAAGGATTTAGAGCCAAGAGCCCTCGTGTCACTTACGATTGATGAATTAGCCGCAGCCGAAGCAAAAGAGCCGGGAATGACAAAAATGTTATTTAAAAAAATTCAAAAAGATAAGAAGGAAACATTTACGGCACATAATAATAGCGGCATTGAGTGGCAGAAAGGTCTCAAGGATTTGGTTGACGAGAATGTATCGGAAATCACACTCTACATTCATCCAAAAAATCTTTCCAAGGGTGGAAATCAGGAACTTCTTAAAAATAATCAAAAGGCAGAGGAGGCGCTAGCTGCTTATCAGGAAACTCCACCAAGAATTATTCTTTTCGAACGAAAAAGTACGAAGCGTGAGGATGGAGATTTTTACAATGACGATGGATACTTACGAATTTTTGATGGCGATACTTGGAGCGTAGGCAAGATGCTGACCGCAGAAGAATTTGAAAAAGCAAAGTCAGCTCAGCCTGCGAAATCAGCAGAATCGGGAGTTATGCCTCTTTCATCCCCAAAAGATAAGGATGAAAAACCTCAAGTTGCAGCACAGGAGCCAGTTCAGGGAAAGACGGAGGAACCAAGAGCCGCACCAAGTGAAAATAAATCAGTGGTTGCAGAAATTCTTCCATCAAGAAAGCTCGATGTGAGACAGATTGCAATAGCAAACCTAATCATGCTTCGATTTACAGAAGCAGGGCTTTCGAAAGAATTAGCATCCGCGGCAATAATCAACGCATGGTATGAATCAAAATTACACCCTTGGGCGACTGGTGACGGTGGAGCAAGTATTGGAATTTTTCAGTTACGCCGGCCGGGAGTGGGGAGCGGTATGTCAGTAGCAGAGCGAAAAGATCCCGAAAAAAATATCGCAAGAATGATAGAGAACGTAAAGGGTCCTCGAGGAACGAGACTTCGGGCAAAAGACGCAGAAGGAGGCTCAATCGCGGAGCTGACCAAGGTATTCTGCTTTACGATGGAGGTACCAAAAAATCGCGCTGTCGTCTCAGTAAATAGAGCCGCTGAGGCGAGAACATTTTTCCAAAATGCCGAGACCCGTAGGATGGCATAGTTGTGCCGTCTTTATGCAATTTTCCAATACTGCAATAATTCCTTCAACGTCATCGTATTAATGACATCATCTTTCGTAAGCCATGCGCGCCGTGCAATCGTGATGCCATATTGCAGAAACCCCATTTGCGAAGAATGATGACTATCCGAGTTGATAGCGAATTTACAACCCAGTTCTTTTGCCATGCGGACATGGGTATCCTTGAGATCCATGCGATCCGGAGAAGAATTGATTTCCAACGCAACGCGGTGATCAGCACACGCCTTGAATACAGCCTCTACGTCGAAAGAAATAGGTTTACGTTGATTGATGAGTCTTCCTGTAGGGTGAGATAAAATTTTCACATAGCCGGACTCAATTGCGCGCAATAATCGTTTCGTTTGAGCTTTTTCATCGAGCTGATGATGGAGGTGCGCAGAGGCATTTATGACTTCTAATTTTTTCAAAACCGTATCGCTAAAATCCAGAGAGCCATCTTTCAGGATATCGACCTCGCTGCCCTTCAGTATGCGAAATTTTCCACCAAAACTTTTAGTAACTTTATCGATTTCTTTCCACTGCTTCATCACTTTACTCTCATCCATTCCTCCTGCAACGCCCACGGCTTTTGAGTGATCTGTAAGCGCCATATACTCAAATCCTGCCTTCTTGTACTGTGCCGCTAAGACATCAATATCCTCCGACCCGTCACTCCATTTTGAGTGCGTATGCAAATCGGCTTTCAAATCATCAAACTCAATCGCGATTGGCATTTTTTTATGCTTCAATCCATACTCAATTTCACCCTGATCCTCGCGCATTTCCGGGATGATATAGGGGAGTCCGAGTTTGGCAAAAAGTTCCTCCTCGGTCTTTCCTGCTACGAGAACTTCTTTTTTGCCGCTAATTTTGAAAACGCCATACTCACTCACCTTGAGTCCCATCTTTTTCGCTCGTTCGCGAATGTGAATATTATGTGTTTTTGATCCGGTAAAATAATGGAGGGCTGCGCCAAAAATAGAATCATCCACAACTCGCAAATCCACCTGTAGACCGGACTTGAGCAGCACCGATGATTTTGTTTCTCCCTGATTGATGATCTGAGCCACCTCGGGATATTTTGCATAATGTCCCATTATATCACTAATTAACTTCGCATTTTTTTCTGCATTTTTCACGGAAGATAAAATATCGATATCGCCAATCGTCTCAACGCCGCGCCGTAAACTGCCGGCATACTGAATACGTACTACGCCCGGTGCCTTACGCAAATAATTAATAATCTTTTGCGCCTCCAATAGCCCTTCATGAAGCAACTTTCTCTCGTGCGGCATTGCTTCGTAATCCTGAATAGCCCTGAGGATGTCAGCCTCACTCTTCTTTCCCATTTTTGGTAATTTTTGCAGGAGGCCATCTTCGGCAGCTTTTTTTAACTGTGCCAAAGTATGAATTTGCAACTCACTAAAAAATAATTTTACCTTCTTTGGGCCGATACCTCGCACGCGAAGCATATCTAGTAGCCCCTTCGGGAAGCCCTTAATGAGCTCATCATGAAAGGTGCACTTTCCCGTGTTAATCATCTCAATAATTTTCTCCTCTAGCGCTTTTCCAACTCCCGGAATCTTGCCGATCTTTTTTTGTTTCGTATACGCATCCGCAATATCATAGGGGGTATTACTAATAACTCGCGCGGCATGCCTATAGGCATTCACACGAAAAAAATCCTCACCTTTGATATCCATCATGTCGGCAATCTCTCCAAAAATTTCGGCGATGCGCTGATTATCCATGCCGCTATTATATCACGCTCTCCAAAACACGCAGCGTTTCTTTTCCCGCCTTTTCCCAAGAATATTTTTTCACCAATTTTCCTAATATATTTTCCGAATCTCCACTGGAATTATCACGATGTGCCATCGCGACTAATCCCTCAAAAATTTTATTTTCATCGAGGGGATTGCAGTATGTTAACGCACTTCCGCCAACCTCACGCAGCGCCGCAATATCGCTAGCTAACACACTCTTTCCGAAACTCGCCGCCTCCAACACCGGAAAACCAAAACCTTCCGCAAGGGATACGAAAGCCACAAACTGACAGTGCCGATAAAGTACACTTCGTTCCTCGTCCGTTATGTATCCCGGCATCATCACGCTATCCCAAAGATCATTTTTCTCAACCTCCTGAAAAAGTTTTTCAAATCCAAAACCTCTATTTCCTGCCAGAACTAATCGCCACTCAGGAAACTTTTTTTTGAACTTCATAAAAGCTCTCACGAGCCTCACTAAATTTTTCTTCTCCTCTAATCTGCCTATATAGAAAATATATTTTGAATCCATATCTAACCCAAACTCTTGGAGTAATTCCATATCCTTTTTGCTCTCAACATGAGGACTACCTTCAAATCCATGCAATACGACTGAAATTTTATTCTCGGGACAGGTAAAAGTCTCCATGAGATCGCGCTTGGTCGCCTCGCTCGGTACAACAATTTTCTTCGCCTCCCGCACCGTCAACCACGTCGTAAACGTTAAATACTTCCTTTGAAAAAACGAATATGATTTTGGGAAATGTACAAATGCCGTATCATGGATAGTCACCACACTTTTATCGGCATGTATAAGCGGCAAGACATGGGATGGAATAAATAAAACGTCAGGCTCTTCATGAACCATCTCGGCCGAAAGTCTCACCTGGGTCCATAGTCGCGGAAAGGGGATGACGCGTTCTCGTACAAACGAATACCGTCCACCAAGTATCTCGTTCGGCAGATGATGCGGCGTATACAAAACCACCTGATCGAATTTCGGATGTGTACTCACGGATAACTCTTTCAAAATCGCCCGCACGATAGCCGTAGAATAGGCCTCAACTCCCGTGCCATTACTCGCTCCACACCGCGATGCATCTATGCCAAGTACCATACCAAAGAAGTAAAAAATCGATAAAAACTATAACCCATGCGCCAGCATAATACCATACACCTGCTTCACTCCCGCAGCTTTCAGAACTCTCGCACATTCCACGAACGTTGAGCCCGTAGTGATGACATCATCGAGCACAAAAACCGATTCAGGAATTTTATCGGAAAATTTTTCCCGGATTCGAAACGCTCCCTTCACGTTCATTATTCTCTCGTTCCGCGATAACCTTGCCTGTGGTTCGGTTTCCCTCTTCCTCTCGAGTAAATTCATCACCCGTCCTCTTAAAATTTTCACCATTAATTCGGCCAAAATTTCACTTTGATTAAACCCGCGCTCTCTTTCTCTTCGCGCATGTAAAGGAATGGGCACAATAATAATTTCATCACAATCAGAATTGAGCCTAAGCAAATGTAACCTCTTAATTAATAATTCGCTCAATGCTTCTGCTAAATATGTATCCGAAATATACTTAAACCGATGCAAAACTTTTTTCAAAATATTTCCATGACCAGACGAAATAAACACATGAAATTCGTCAACCACTATCTCTCTGCATGAAAATAATTCTTCTAACTCATCTCTACATTTCTCACACAATGATCCGACTATCATCCCGCATCCCGCGCACTTCTGCGGAAATAGTAAATTTATTCCGAAAGACCACGCTCTTCGAATGACATGAAGGATGGAGTAACTCATACTTCAAATCCTACCCCATCATACTAACAAAAACCTGACAGCTCAGTATAATCTTGAGGGTCTATATGGATTTAGCGGGACATCTAGGGACTGATCGACCGATACAAAATGGGATCGTTCCGCGGGATCGGCGATATACGTCATAGTTTCATAGGAGCGGTCCTCGCCATTCTCCACTCTAGAGACGGTTGCGACATGGGAGAGATCAGTTCTGAACGGCGCATCACTGTCGCGGCGAATAGAGAATGGATCTCCTGAATGTAAAAAGGTATAGCCGGGATTCATATTGCGAAGTTTGGGCATAAACCACTGCCACATCGTAGTAATTTTGTTAAGATCTCGAAATTGAGAGTAAAGCGCGAGGTCAAGATTGGGCCTACCAATTACGGCGACTCCTCCGATTTTTAATCCATTTATCGCCTGAGAGAGGGCGCGAGCCGGATAGCGAAGATGCATATAAGCATGATCGGAGAAAATAAGATCAAATTTCATTTGAACCGTATTAGTGACACTGTGAATATCGCGCTCAAGGGCAATGAGAATGGGATTACGCGAGCCCATTTCGTGAAAAAAACGATCACCAGGAAACTCTGCTTGAAGTTCAGTAAAATGATCCTTCTCATCTCCATATTTCGTAAGCTCCCTGCCAAAATGAGCATCATCAGCCATACCACTCACGCCATACCCAATGATACGGCCGCCATTATTTTTCTGTTGTGCCAGCGACTGAGTGATTCCAAGAAGCGCATTACCATGCCCACACCCTTGATCCATTATCAGAATATCACCGTCGCGATGTATGGCATTTTCGATTGCGCCACGAATAGAGTCACGTACTGACTCAGGGCGTGGACGCCCTAGGAGCTCCTTCCACACGTGATCCCAATAGCTGTCATTCCAGTGGTACCCTGTTTTACCTCTGACGTAAGTGAACTGATTTTGGATATTTTCCACGATTTCCCCGCGACTAACTGGCAAAAATTCACGCATAAATTACCTTAAAAAGGTGTCATTATACAGCAAAAATGAGATTCGTAAACATACAGATCAAATTTGCACTGAATGCAATTCCTGAATGCAATTATCTGGTGGACGATAGTGGGTTCGAACCACTGACCTTCTCGACGTCAACGAGACGCTCTACCAACTGAGCTAATCGTCCAAATAATCCACTTTTTTGCTATGAAAAATTAGCATGAACCCCACTGTTGGTCAACAATATTAACCTATTCCCGCTTTGGAATTGTCCGAAAATACGCTAAAATCCAACACGAACAAATAGAATCTTATTAATTAATCTCCACAAAACCATGGAAAGCTCACGAAAAGTCTGGTACATAGTCCTCGCCGCAGTTGTAATAGTTACTGCCGGCATTCTTATCTATAAAAATTATTCACCTACTAACCCAACCGATATGAAGAAGTCATCAGCAGACGAATCAGCCGCGAAAAATGATGCTCAAAAAGCCGCCAAGACTCCTGTAACATATACCTTCCCAGGAGTCCTTCCCGCGGACAGAATTGCCAACAAAAAAGTAACCATCAAGACAAAGAAAGGAGACATTACCTTCGAAATGTTTGAGCAAGAGGCCCCAAAGACCGTGAGTAACTTCGTCTATCTCGCTGAGCAGCAATATTATGACAACCTAACCTTTCACCGAGTAGTATCTAATTTTGTAATTCAGGGAGGAGATCCAACAGGAAATGGAACTGGGGGTCCGGGTTATAAATTTGCGGATGAAAAAGTCGTCAGGAGCTACGATCAGGGTATCGTCGCAATGGCAAACTCAGGCCCAAATACGAATGGCTCACAATTCTTCATCATGTTAGACAACGTACCGCTTCCGAAACTTTATACAATCTTCGGAAAAGTCACATCAGGCATGGACGTTGTGAAGAAGATTCAAGTAGGGGATATCATGGAAACAGTCACAGTTGAGAGCAAGAAATAAATTGCACGCAACGATAAATAATGGTATAAACATAGCAATTATATGGAACAGCTCGCACAATTTCATCAGTTCGGCGATATAGCACTCTTTATACTGAGAGTGGGGATTGCCGCAGTCTTCATGGTTCACGGAATATGGAAAATAGAAAATGGTAAACAGATGGCTGCCAGCATGGAGATGCCGGGTAGCGGATGGTTTTTCACGGGACTTGGAGTAGCGGAATTTTTTGGTTCTCTTGGGCTTCTCTCAGGTTTTCTCACGCAGATAGCCGCAGCGGGACTAGCGACTATTATGATAGGAGCAATCTATCTCAAGGCATTCAAATGGAATGTGAAGTTTACGGCACACGACAAGACGGGATGGGAGCTTGATCTCGTGATACTCGCCGCTTGTGTAGCTATTTTTATACTCGGTGCCGGCAAGATCGCCCTCGACAATATTATTTTTGGCCTTTATTAGGCCACCCTCATTATTTCCTCACTCACCTCTCTCATGTACAAGATGTTTTTCAAGCCTTTCGAGGCTGTCGATATGGTTAAGAAGGGCTCTGAACGTGCCTTCGTCTTGATGATGCTCGCAGCGTCAGCCCTCTCATCTCTTGCCGTAATGTTGGCGTTTTTCTGCGCCTCATCAATATGGGCAAAAGACATGATGAAAGGCTTCCAATGGTCATCATGGAATTATGCACGATATTTTATCGTCCTTCTCGTAGGAATTTATATCATCAATACAGTCAGAGCAGCACTTATTCATCTTGTTATGAGAATTTTCTCGGAAAAGGGCACGCTGTTAGATGCATTCAAAGTCTCAACCGTCAACTGCTTTCTGATGTCAGTATATCTTCTTCTAGCCGTCATCGTCGCGGCTATTCCAATGGTAGGTTTTGGACTTGCCGCCATCGTACTTATGCTAGGTATGCTCATCACAATATCAGTCTCGCTGAAGGCTCTCGCCACGCTCTATAAAACAGATATCATTACTTCATTGATAGCTATTGTTATTATAATGATGAGCGTAGTTTGCGCCATTCACTTCGCTTTCTTCGCATCCATGTCTTCAAGGGGCTTTGATGGTAAATTTAAATATTCATTCGGAGGCCCTCGCATGATGCAACAGTGGGGAGCGCAAAATCAGGGTCAGTATCAGTATCCTTATCCTGCAATGATGGCACCTTATTTCACCAAACAAGTCACACCTCCGGTCGTCACAGCACCTGCTGCTCCAGCATTAGTCACTCCTAAGCCAGTTACGAAGAAGAAGTAGGAAGTCGAATTAAAGCTGTGAATCAGCTTGCAACGCAGGCACGAGACCCGTAAAATACCCACGATGTCAGACAACCAAGATCCACAAAACCAGGGAACAGCAGGCCAGCAAGGCGGCTCTCAGCCAACACCTCCACCTCAGGATGATACCTCGGGTGCTGCCGCTACTGCTGGCGCAGGACAGCCACTTCCGCCTCCACCATTTCCCGTACAGCAACCACCGCAGCCGTATTATCAGATGCCACCTCAACAGCAGCCGATGGCTCAGCCACCGATGCCGCCACAGGGATACTACGGTGATTTTCAACAGCAACCACCACTACCGCCGCAGCAGCAGCCAGGCGGATATCCTCAACAGGGATATGCTCCCTACCCTCAGCAGCCGATGCAGGGTATGCCACAACAAGTACCACAATATCAGGGTGGATATATGCAACAGCCAGGAATGGGAATGCCACAGCAGGGTGGTATGATGCCTCCGGGCGGCGGAATGCCAATGGATCCCTATGGCGGACAGCAAGGACAACAGGGTATGCAGGGCGGATATGGCGGAACACCTATGCCTCCTCCTCCACCACCACCTCCCGAAGACGAAACCCCAGCAAATTTCAAGGTAGGGGACAAGCTTCCTGCCGTACTGCGAGTGAAGATTCCGCCACATGAGCTCTCATTTGATGAGCAGTATTTCCTCCACATGCTTGCCGGATCAATCTCCCTCACGAAGGATGAGAAGAAGAAAATCGTCGAGTCCGTCCCAAAACTCAAACAATCTCAAATCGACGAATTAATCCGTATCTTCGAAGAAGAACGTGAAAAATTTGCCCAACTCTCCAAGAAACACATCGAGCAGCTCGAAAAGCTTGCTCAGAAACACTACGAAGAATGGATGGACCTCGAGGGCGAGTTTGAACAACAGGGAAAGGCCGATGAAGATGCCAAAAAAGCCGAGGAGATTAGAAAACAGCTCGGTCTCTAAAAAAAAACTACACGTACAATTCGGCAAACCTCATAAACCTCACCTCACATTATGAAAAAAACCTCTCTCACTGCGCTTACCCTTGGCTTACTTCTTTTGGCCGGTTGTTCTTGGTATGCGCCAAACGCAATAGCGGAAGACATTACAAAAAAAGCGGTCTCCTTGAAAGATAAGATAATCTGCGAAAGTCTCCAGGATTCAGCCGAACGTATGTCATGCATAGGTACTGTGGCCGATTCAATGCAAACTGATATTGCCTTAGCTTCTGGTGATCTCAACGCATGTGAGTTTGTTGTAGATCCTCAGTATAAAAAAGCTTGTGAACTTGCCACGACTTCCAAGGCACGTGAGCAGCAAAGTGCAAAAGAAGAAAACGATAAGCTTCAGAAGGCTCAAAATGGAACTTCGCTTGTAGCTTGCGATGAGTTGAAAAATGATCAGGCGAAAGATCAATGCCAAATAGCCATATTATCCAAAATGGCTTATGAGCAAAAAGATGAAAAAATATGTTTACAGATTAAGAGGGAGAGTGCACGAAAAATGTGCCAAGCATCGCTTGGTGTAGATGTACAATAAGGAATTTACTCATTTGGGTCAAAGCACACGGCCTGTGCGCTATATACTGCATTTTTCGTTCCATTGTTTTGGGCAGTGACACTGCAGTTCCAGTCAGAACCCCAACCCGCATTAGAGCTTATGATTGCCGATGCCGTTAATGTAGTTTGGTATGAAAACATAGAACAGCTTATCATTTCTTGGGTTTTTGACGGACAGTTCACGGATGATACGGCTCCAACTTTTCCAGGGGTAACGAGAACGGAATTACCGCCATTATTGCCAAGTAAGCTAAGTTGATTAAATCCTCCAATAGTTGCTGCTTTGAAATGTCCGGTCACATTCAGGGGGGCGTCGATTTTCAAGGGAGGAGCACCTGGGGCCTTGTAAGTAATAGTCGCAGAGTATGGAAGTATGGTTGAAGAAAAGTCTAGCCCCTCAATGCGGACATGATTAGAATTGGGTTTATTGGAGTACAGTTGAATAGATTTTCCAGCTTCGTCAATTGAGAGACCACCAAAATTGCCCTCAAGGCCACCGGCGGTAACTTTTGCCACAGTGTATTTATTTGCCATAACATCACCGGAGCTCCAAATATTCACAAATTTCGTTAGTCCCGTGACACTGAGAAAACTAGAAAGCTTAAGGCTAGCGGCATCGATGGTACCAAGATTTACCTTACCCGAGGCATTGAAATTACCAGGAATATCTACTTTTCCGAGATTATCCCCTAGGTGAATCCATTCACCGGGTTGTTTCTGAAGAATCGTATTGGAATTGATAGTAATTCCAGCCGCAAGCCCATCGCTGATATTCAGATTTCCTTTTACATTTGTGTTACCGTCTAACAGAAGAGGAGTAAGAGGATCTTTTCCCGTGATAGAGCCTACGACACGCAAGACCTTGTTGATGATTCCATCTCCCGCAACTTCAATATCCTTCGTGAAATTCACCTTATCAGCAGCCAATGCAAAGCTTTTTCCACTATTGGGGACAATTGAGTCTCCGACACGGAGATTCTTTCCGACGATCACGTCGGTAGCCGTGGTGAGATTAGTAAATGTAGGAGAAATATTTCCGCCAGGTGGATTAGCTATTGGCGCGCCTGCACTGGCGCTAAAACTCGTTACGGCAAAGATTGAAGCAAGGACGAATGTTGATGCGACGGTCCACTTGAAGCCTGAGTCCTGGTAGAATTTCATATTTGTTTGGTTATTTTTTTACTATTATACCATGATTTAGACACATTTGTCCAGATGGTAAAATAGGGGGTTAATAACCTCGGAATATGGGACTACGGAGAGGAAACAAGCTCGACACTGATATTATCCGGGATGCCGGGAATAGTAGGGGCCCAGATAGGCCAGTTCTTAATCTCGACGGTGGCAATTTCGGGGAGGCTGAGGATATATTCCTTGGCGTCCTGCGTCTTGCGACCGACAATGTGGTCTTTGATTTTCTGAATAAGTCTTTCGCCATTTTCTCGTGAAGGATTGATGTCATATTCTTCAAGTCCCTTGAGTGTGGCGGTTACTTTGATTTTCTTCGTCGCAGGATCGACATCAAAAATACGGTAGGTGATAGTTGATTCATCGATTTTTACGATTCGCTTATCCGGACTTTTTCGGATTTTCAACTCCGCCTTCATGATGGCGAGAACTTCTTGGAGATTGAAATACACACCGGTTACATCCATCTCGCCGACTGCTTCGAATTGGTCCAGTTCTTTACCAACAGCATCGGAAGCGATAGAGATTCGTGGCTCCGAGAGCGTGTATGCGAGTTTCCCTTTGAGAAGGGCAAAGTTAGAACGATCAGCTAAATTATTATTTTTTTCTTGAATAACGCGGTCAAGCTCGGTCTCTACGGAGTCCTCGAGATCCTTCTTGAGTTTGTTCGTGGCGGCAACGATGTCCTCAGGAGAAACTTTTTTCTTCACGGAGGTCGAACCACCTACAAAAGCAATTTTTGATTCCGCAAAAATCTTTTTCTGATTATCCGCGTTAAGACCCGGAAGAAAAAGTTTTGTTGGCTGAATATTACCACGATCACCAGCCGGCTGATTATAGGCATCAAGTCCATCGGCCGTCACATCCACATCAATTGATCCATTTACTCCGCCACGATTTGGCGGAACGGTGACGAACTGCTGAATACGGAAGACAACTCCTTCAGTAGTCTGGAAGCGGGTATTCGGGATCAGGGGCCATGGTTTTGGCTGGGTGTTGTAGACCGTGAGACGTCCGCGAGCATTCTGCCCCTGGAATATCTTCCCGGTAGATCCCTGGAGGATAGTCCGATGAATGGTCGTAGTGATCTTGTGGGAGCCGAGAACTTTTGGAGGATGATTATCGAGTTCCGCTTTATTCGACTCGTAATCCGCAAAAACCAAATTGACGGAGTGATCAATCACATTTGATTTAGGGGTGAGGTAGAGCGTAGATCCGGGAAGGGCGATATAGAAGATAATGAGTACGAGGAGCACGCTGATGGTCACAAGAGCGATAAGCGCTTGTCTATTAGGGGAAACAACAACAAATTTCATATCCTTTTCCTTCTTCTCTTTGGATGTAATAAAATGAAGGGCACTGCTTACAAATGGAATTTTGCGCTTACGACCTCTGCCGAGAAGTTCGGATATAGAGAGCTTTTTTTCGGAAAGTCTGGTTGGGGTATCGTCTTCTAACGCATTTACCGTAGCCTTCAGTGGGGTGATTCTCATCTTCTCATCCTCTGGTTTTGGCACATAGCCTCCCTGTGTCTCCAGCCGTTCATAGACAGGGATTCCGGCCTGATGCGTGAGGTGGACACCATTTACATCATCCGTAATAATATGCAGTTTTTTCCCCGCCTCTTCTACTTTTCTTTTAAGAATTTTTAAATTTACCAGGCTCTGAAACATCGTAGCCTGCCGAGGAATTACGAGATATACATCCTTTAATTTCGTACCTTTTACTCGATCAAAAATCATCGTCACCTCATCGTCGATGTCGCAATAAAAAATCTTGCGAGATGAGACGGTTTTGGTTGAGTCGATAATTTTTTCCTTGTTGGTATCTTTTTTTTCAGCCATGAGTAAAGGAGAGAATGAAGAATTATATTTGCATCAGGCGAACAACTTTTTTGAGAAGCGTTGAGAGGATGTGTTCTTCTCCGGCAAAATCGAGAGCCATATTAGCCAGAGCCATCGGGGTGACATCTTGAATATCTTTAAGCATTTTCGTTTCGTCAAACATATTGGCAACCATTTTTGGATTCAAGAAGCTAACTTGTGGTTTTTTGGCAAAGGGAAGCGTTTTAATCCATTCACGCGAATCGAGAACTTCAAAAATTTCCGGCAATCGAGATCCTCCTCCGCACAGATAAATCTTCGTCGGGAGGCTCTCAGTTGCATACTCACTTAACGTCAAAATAATACCGCTAAGCCACACGTCACAATCGCTCTTCATCGCCTCACGAACAATTTTCTGGGAATGTTTTTCTAACTTATCATCGCTATAGGTGAGTTTAATGGTCTCTGCTTCTTCGTAGGAAATATTGAGACTGTGACTGAGTCGTTTCGTAAATGTTCTTCCTCCGAGCGTAAACATTTTTGTTCCTTCCACGCGACCGTTTTGCACCAGGGCAACATCCGTCGTCCCACCACCGACATCAATAAAAATGGCATTCACATTTCCGCCACCATCTTCTTCTCGTAGACATCTGCTGACCGCGTAGGGCTCGGCAATGACAGAAAGTAGCTCTATATCTAACTCTGAAGCAATCGTCTGAAGCGCTCCATAATGGACGAGCGGCGCGAAGGCATTGAAGATGCTCATCACCACTTCACGTCCCTGAAAACCGATAGGATTGCTGACCTTGTAGCCATCAATGCGCACATCAACAATCGCCGCATTTACGAGCTTCACATCAATTTCATTGTATCCCGTTTCTTCAGAGAGCTGGGAGCGCACCTGCTCAAAAGCTTTCCACTGAACCTTGTGAACAATATTTTTTAACTCCGATAGATCTATTTTTGTATCAGGATCCCGTCTTGTGTAGCTCGTCGTAATAGTCGCACCCTTTACGAGCTCGCCTGCAATACCAATGACCATCTGTTCAGGATGAACACCTGCAATTTTTTCGGCATCTCGAATAGCATCTTGGCAATTGCGAATCACGCTCGCGATATCCGTAACGACACCACTATGCATATCGCCAACGCGCTGGGACTTGCGTCCAACGCCTATGACCTTACCTTTTGCGCCTTCTGCAGAGCAAATAAGAGCCTTCACCACATCGGTTCCTATATCAAGGGCGAGGTAAAAATTGCCTCTTCGTCGAATGCGGCGGGAAAAAAAGCCCACAAGAAATAAAAAAATGAAGTAAAAATGGTCACAAATAGTAAAGCACACCTTGCTTTGAAACTCAATGTAGGTCTTCTATTCTTTCCTCTTCTTTTTTAGTTATAACTTTACAAATACATAAAAATAGGATACAATACAGTATTGCAATTGGTGCTATCGCACTACTTGTAAAACAAAAATAAATATTTTTTAATCCATTTTCATATGGGTAAGCAACGATCTTCCGTCCCACGGAAGGGAGCCTCGAAGGCTCGCAAAGTCAGTCAGTGGCATCTGCCGCACCTCATGGTTGCAGCAGGAATTTTAGTAGCCTTAGTCGCCTCCGTTCCCGTCGGCGCCTTTCTCAAGGCATCAGTATTAGTTGCCCAGGATATGGGAACTTGTCCTGCCGGCGAAACCGGTACGCCTCCAAATTGTAGTGGTGCCCAACAGCAGCAACAGCAGCAACAGCAGCAACAGCAGATGACGACATGTCCAAACGGACAGCAGGTTCCACAGGGTTCTCAGTGTCCCGTACAGATGACATCATGTCCCGACGGTTCGCAGGTTCCACAAGGTTCTCAATGTCCACAACCAGCAGTCTGCCCTACAGGCACGACCGGCACCCCTCCAAATTGTATGGCTCCGGCAGCTCAGGTATGTCAACCACCTGCAACAGGCGTATATCCAAACTGTGTAGCCCCGGTAGTTCAGACGAGCACAACAAATTCCGTACAATGTCCGGGTGAAACAAGCCCAATGCATCCGGTAGGATACGTATGTCCTTCAACGACAAATACAGGAACATATATGTGTAATGGTGTTCAGATTCCAAATGGAACGTCTTGTACGCAATCGGGCACTATGAGCGAAGCTGATATGCAGGCAGGTTGCGTCGCTGCAAAGGGTCAGTGGATGGGAATGTCCGCTATGCCTCAATGCAAGATGCCCGTCACGCAAACAAGTACGGTACCAACAATGCAAAGTTGTTCCAATATGGGTATGGGCTGGGATGCGGCCAACAGCCGATGTATCCAATCAACATCAAATCAGAACATGCAGCCTTGTCCTGCGGGAGTATTTCCTACAGCAGCAAATCCTTGCCTAGCTTCCGCAACAACAACACAGACGTTCTGGTGCCAGAATCTTAACAGAATGGCAACTGCAGCAGAATGTTCGACATCGAAGCCAAGTGTAAATATGAATCAACAATTCCCCGGGGCTACTCCATGTCCAACATATACAACACCTGGTGGTGCTACGACGACAGCTCCTTGTGGACCGATGAATTTCCAGCCATTTGTGCCTTTTCAGCCGTTTAATCAGATGGGTCAACAGGCACAAGAGGTAGATTATAATAAAATGTATCAGGATCAAGGTCCTTTTAAGAACTTTGATTACAATAATGCCATGGATCAGTTCAAGGTCAATCTCGACCAGAACTATGATGCTGGAAAGATAAATGCAAAGAATGAAGTAAAAAGACTTAAAAATCTTGGTGCCAAAATTCTTAGCGAGGTAACTCGTATGCAAAAAGAAGAAGAGAGATCTATCAAGCGAGCAGGCGGACTTACAACATGTCCACCAATTGCTACTGCTCAGGCAGCTATTGCTTCAGTAAAAGCTGTTGGAGAGTTGATGAAGAATGTTACGGAAGATAATGTTACCGAAGCACTAAGCGCAGAGAAACAACTTGGCTTCGGAGGCGGCATGGGAGGACAAGGTCCGATGATGCAAGGTGGCCAACAGGGCGGCTTCGGAGGCGGCAACCAAGGCTTCGGTGGCCCACAGGGTGGCTTCGGAGGTGGCTTCGGCCAGCCATCGTTTAGCCCACAATCTTCAGAAAATTATTTTGTAGCGCAGGCTTTTCAAGATACGAACTCACAGGACTTTAATCAGGACGAAACGCTGTGGATGAAGTTTCAACAGGCACACGGTCAGTTATTTATGTGCGAGGGTATTGTCCAATCACAGAGAGAGACAGAACGTTTTGTGAAGGAAATAAAATCCGTAGCAAAGCAGACCAAGGACGCAAACTTGCTCGCAAAATTTGTAGCATTAGAGACGAAGGTGAGGGCAGATAGTGATATCTCAAAGGTCAACTTCGCAGATGCACAACAGGGAGAAGATCCGATGCAGGATATCATGATGAACATGCAGGACAATCGTATGGAATTTGATGATCTTCGACAGGAGGCTATGCATGCAGGCGAAGAGGGTAAAATTTGTGATAAGGTCACAGAGGCAAGCACGATGTTGCCAAGTTTCCAAGATTCAATTTCCGAAGAGGAGTATGCATTTGCTCAGGAACTTATTAATGCATCCATTGATGCATGTGATGCAGGCGACACAGATACAGCACGAGATAATCTCGAGCAACTCTTCCGCCTTGGCGATAGCGGTGATAATAATCTCGTGAGTTACGACACGAAGCAGTTTTCAAAAGATCAGACAGAGAAATTAGCTGGTGACCTCACGGCAAAACAACTTGCGGCACTTACGGCTCGTCTCGATGATCTCACAGCGCAACTTTCACAGGCGAATCAGCAGATTGCGCTCTTGAGCGGAAAGATTGCAGACTTTGCAACAAACTTTGCGTTGACGGCCGCGCCAACAGTTGATACCCAGACGGTATTTACAACTATTGCACAGCTTTCAGGTGCTGCACAGACGAAGATTATTGATAACATCGAACCGGTTCTTGCAGCGGCAGGCGATGCCTCAACCGTTCTCTTTGATGAGGCACAGCTCTCGTCAGGAACCAAGGCCCAGTTTGATGCGTTGGTGAACAAGGTAATGGCATCTGGTCTTACTGATGATGCACAGACATCCATCGTAGAGGAGCTCGATAAGGTTGTGGCATTTGCCAATACAACAGACACGGCAAACGCAACCGAAAAGAAAGCACTCGAAACAGAAGTAAAATCATTTATCACAAATGCAGGAAGGGTAGTTGATGGTATTACACCTGCGGATCGTGTTAAGGATGGTATCGCTCCTACGACAGATGTAACGGATATGAAGGTGTGGTATTTTGCGCCTATCGTAGCAGCCATGGAGGGCGAGCATAAATTTGTCACGGGCAATCCGGACAGAACGGTAACGCCGGAAAAGCAGATGAATGGTGCTGAAATGACTTGTATGGCCGCCAGGGCAGTACTTGGTGCCAGTATTGTCGCAGCCGCTCCGACAACAGCTATTTCAGGTGTTACCGGTCCAGCATGGGCTAATCAGTGCTATAACGCACTGAAGGACTCAGGAGCAAATGTTAATGGAATGAATAACGCTCTCAATGGCTCACTCGCTGCCACGGTAGCTCGAAAAGATGCGGCTGAGTTTATCTACGCTATCAAGGGAGATGAAATTCCCGCAGCAGGAACGACAGTAAAGGGTGTTGCGGATAGCGCCAAACTTGCAACTCTTTCTACAGCAGAACAGACGGCTATTGCCGCTCTCAATGCAGACGGTATTCTTACCGGAAAGAAACAGGCGAATGGTGAAACATTCATCGCTCCGACGGATGTACTCTTGAAGGCTGAGGGTATCACGCTTTTCAACCGATTGCTTGATAACACGACGACAGGAGCGACACAGCAGTAATATTTTTTCTCAAAAGAGAAGAACAAGCCCCTCCCGTAAAAAAGGAGGGGTTTTAAAAATATCGCATTGATACTAAACTTCAACCCTTACGATACCTTCGCGTATTCTCGTCACGACTTCGTAATGAATGGTTCCGATATTTGTCGCCATTTCGTCAGCCGTAATTTCCTCATCACCATCGCGACCAATGAGTGTCACTACGTCTTCAACCTGTACGTTTTTGATATCCGTAATATCCACCATAATCATATTCATACAAACGCGTCCACATAGTTTCGCTCTTTTTCCATGTATCAACACTTCACCACAATTGGAAAGTCTTCGATCGTATCCGTCATAATATCCCACCGGAAGAATGGCGATGACCATATCTTTTTCTGCACGATAGGAGCATCCATATCCAACGGACGATCCTTTTGAAATGGATTTAATTTGTGCGATACGCGTTTTCCAACTCAATACCGGAAATAGCGAAGATATTTCCGATTCTTGTTTTACTTGATCCGATGGCCATAAACCATAGAGTGCAATTCCGGTCCTCACGAGAGTTCCATGAGTTTTTGGAAATAAAATCGTTGCGGCACTATTGGCGCAGTGGAGGAATGGAATAGATATTCCCGCATCAGAAAAAAGTGAAACATATCCATCAAAACGTTTCATTTGTTCCTGCGCATACGAGCGATCATTCGTATCTTCAATGTTGGCGAAGTGAGTGGATAAGCCCTCTAGCGAAACATGAGGACACTTCTGTAAAAGTTCAATCCACGACGGAATCTCATGTTCGTATATGCCCTGACGATGATTACCAGTTTCTACTTTTAGATGCACTAGCGCTATTTTATGTATTCTTTTCCCAATTTCTTCAAGCCGTAAAACGGTCTCCCGATTATAAACAACGATGCTAACATCGTAGGTGAAAACATGTTCAAGTTCCGAGAGAGGAATATATCCCATAATATAAATAGGAAGGGTAATTCCGTGGGCGCGAAGTTTTTTCGCCTCCCATAGGGCATTTACGGCAATCCAATCCGTGGCTTTTTCTTGCTGGAGAATTTTTGCACAAAGTTCCAGGCCGTGTCCATATGCGTTGGCCTTGAGCACACTGCAAAATATGACACCCGGGCTAGTTTTATTTTTGAGAGTTCTCGCATTCGAGGCAAGCGCCTTTCCATCAATTTCGACCCACGAAAGGAGATTATCGGCCGAGGCGCTGATCTGTTGGTCAATGTGATGATGCATTTGCTCATTCATACCAACATTATACCACCCTTTGTTGCACTTCAGTTTTGATTGTACATTGGTGTGTGGCGCAAGGATGGTGAGTAAACTCTCACCCATAAAATGTTGCTGCATTTTGTCTTGGGAGAATTTGTGAGTTGTATGGAATTTATGGCTTTATTCTGCTACTATTTTCTATATTCCTTTATCAATTTCTTATGCAAAAAATATCAGAAAAAGTACAAAATTTGCATGTTAGATTCCAGATGCATGGTCGCAATGCTCGTGAGTGGACACGCAAGTGCGCATTGTTGCTCCCGGAGATTGTGCGAGAAAGGGTGTGGGAGAAGAAAGGGTTTGGATCGGTGTATGAGTATGCGGGGAGGTTGGCGGGAATGGGGCGTAATGCTGTTGATGATGCACTTCGTATTTTGCATAGCATAGAAAATATGCCCGAATTACAAAAAGTTGTTGAGATAAAAGGTCTCAATGCGGTGAGACCTATTGTGGCGGTTGCTACGCCGGAAACGGAATTATTCTGGGCGGCAAAGGCTATGGAAATGAGTAAACATACGCTTGAACTCTACATCAAGGAGCGGCGTGAATCCCGTACCGGTACGGGAAATAATGTCGAATTTCCTGAGCAGCAAGCCATCGAGAAAACGACACTTATGCTTGAACTTGATCCGGAGGTGGCGAGTAAGTTGGAAAAATTAAAAGGAAAAGATGGAGATTGGAACACCCTTATGAAAGAACTCCTCGCAATGCGAGAAAAAATGTTGGTACAAGAAAAACCTGAAGAAAAAGTGACCGAGTCGAGGCATATTCCGGCGAATATTGAGAGATTTGTGGTGGAGAGGGCGAGAGGTGTGTGTGAGTTCCGGGCATGCGAGAAGAAGTATGAAATTCTCCATCACATCCAACGATTTGCATTAGAGAAAACGCATGACCCAAGTAGAATTGTGGCCTTGTGTAAGCCGCATGAACGGATGGTACATCTGGGACTTATAGAGGATGAACATATCTTACCGGCGCAGTGGAAAGTGACAAAAGAGGCGAATAGGAACGATCCGAAATATCAGATTGACCGGTTGGTGCAGAGATATCGGCAAAAGGAATAGAGCAGGACTGTGACATAGGAGCGGCGTACCGGTAAGGATAATACCTATAGTTGTTCGTGTGCTTCATGATGATGGTGACCCATGTATCTGAAAAACTGGAAACTTCTTGCCAACTCTGCTAGAATGTCGGCCTGTAGAACTACTACTCTTACCAATGCTCACATGGAAATCACACACGTACAATCAGGTTCCTCTCAAATTTCGACGACATTTTTTGGGCGCGTGATGATGCTTTTTGGGCTCGCACTTGGAGTTTCCGCGCTTGGTACCTATATCGGCTTCAACCAAGGGCTCGACCTCATGATTGCAAATCCAGGCTACATGTGGGGAATCTTCATCGCTGAAATTGCACTTATCTTTACCTCACGAATGTGGCAGAAAATTAAACCGCTTAACTACATACTTTTCTCGGTCTTCGCTTTTATAAGCGGCGTAACGTTGGCTCCAATTATATATATGTATATGACACAAAGCGGCGGCGGCGAGATAGTTTTCCGCGCGCTTACCGCGACCATGCTCACCTTCACCGCCGCCGGCCTTGTCGCTTGGAAGACGAATATCAATATGTTTCGCTTCCAGGGCCTCCTATTTTTCGGAGTAATCGGCCTCATCGTCGTAGGGCTCCTCGGGGTCTTTTTCCCGTTCAGTTCAGCTATGGAGGGCGTCTATAGCTTCTTCGGCATCATGATATTCACCGGCTTTGTTATGTTCGATATGCAGCGCGTGAAATATGCGATGGCTCAGAACGAAATGGACCTCGCGCTGCAGCTCTACCTGGACATTTTCAATCTCTTCCTCTATATTCTCCGCTTCACCTCCCGCGATCGCTAAGTCGCCACATCAATATCATCACAAATTATTACTATTATTGTCATGAAGGAACTATCGAAAAAGACGAAAAACAAGACAACCAAGAAGCTCCTGGAAACAGCACCAAAGAAGCTTCACCGAGAACCGACAAAGAAAAAGATCGCAAAACACGTGTCAAGTAAATTGGCGGAGACAAGCGATATAAAAGAGGCCGACAAAAATCTTACATTCGATATATCGGATCTTATTCGGGCTGACGCAGGTCAGAGTCGTGAGTTTCACCTCGAAGTATCAGAGGATTTCGACCCGAATGATTTCATCCTCAAATCCGACATCGCAACCGACGTTATTTTCATGAAAACCGAGAATGGAATATCCGTTTTACTAGAGAATTTCACCTATACTATTCGTGAAACCTGCTGCAGATGTCTTAAGACTTTTATGAAGGAAGTGGTTATTGAGCAGGCGCAGCGTGAGTTTCTTTTTCTCCGGCCAAAGGATATTGCGGACGTCGAGGACGTCTATACGACCGATTTGAAGCGGATGGAGGTGGACCTTCGGAGCATGTTTCGTCAAGAAATTCTCTTGCATTTTGATGCTTTTCCAGTATGCTCTCCTTCGTGTAGAGGGATTTGTCCCGTCTGCGGCAAAGATCAGAACAAAGCTAAGTGTGGTCATGAACTCGTCGAACAAGTCGACAACCCGCACGGCCAGGAGGAGTCGGTAAAGCCGTTTCAAGGCCTGAAAGACATGATTCATCGTAAAAAATAACAGACACCGCAGGTGTCCTAGATCCCGTTTTTATCTCTAAATTCACATTATTTTTCCCCTAATAACATGGCAAAACATCCTACCACCAAGCAAAAACTATCACGTTCACGTGTTAGATCCCGCTATACTACATTCGCCACGAATGCACGAAGAAAGCTAACAGATTCAGCTCCAATTGTTACTTGTACCCAGTGCAAGCAGCCAAAGGTTAATCACCGTATCTGCCCAACTTGTGGTTATTACCGAGGAAAGAAGGTTGTCAACAAAGCTAGCCCCCTCGATAAAGTAACAAAGATTAAGGCTTAGTCGGCTTCTCCCCCGGGAGAAACTGAATCCTTTTACATAAACTTTAAGCTTTTCACGATGCCAAGCCCACGTCGCGCAGCTCGAATAGCGGTTATGCAGACGCTCTTTGCCTATGAGACCCACGGTGGCGTGCCGCAGGATATTTTGCAGTATATAATTAATGAGTATCCGGCAGGACCTGATGTTATTACCTTCGCCTCAGCAACGCTCGAGGGGATTTTGAAGTATCGCGAAGAGATTCTGCCATTAATCAAGGAATTTGCCGTTGAGTGGCCATTAGAAAAAATTGCCCCGGTCGATCGAGGCATTCTCGAGATTGGAACGTATGAGATTATGTTTTCTACAGAAGTTCCGCCTATCGTAGCCATTAATGAGGCCATAGAAGTTGCAAAAGATTACGCCGACGTCAACGCTCCGAAATTTATTAATGGTGTATTAAGTAAAATATTGGAAAAATACTGCGTACATCGCGATCACAAAACGGGCAATCCGGTAGTAAAATAAGTATAAAGTAAGGTAAAGTATTCTCATGCACGACTACACAAAACTTCTCGAAGAAATCGGCGTCCAGATCAAAAACGAAGATCTTCTCAAATTAGCCTTCATTCATAAGTCATTTGTAAACGAGCAGCGCGGACTCAAAGAGCATAACGAGCGTCTTGAATTTCTTGGTGACGCTGTCCTGGAACTTGTGACGACAGAATATTTATTCAAAAACTATCCTCTCAAGCAGGAAGGAGAACTTACGAACTGGCGCTCCGCCCTCGTGAAGGGAAATCACTTAGCGGAAGTTTCACGCGAACTCAATCTCGGAAAATATCTGAATCTCAGCCGCGGCGAGGAGCACTCGGGCGGCCGCGAAAAACCGCACATACTCGCCAATGTTCTCGAAGCGCTTATCGGAGCCATATTTATCGACCGTGGTTACCGAGTAGCCAGAAAATTCATCGACGATTATATTCTGACGAAGCTCGATGTAATTATTGAAAAAGGCCTCCATATCGATGGAAAATCACTCTTTCAAGAAATGGCCCAAGGAAAAGTAAACACAACTCCGCACTACATCCTCATCAGCGAAACCGGTCCTGACCACAACAAAGTCTTCACCATGGGTGCATACATTGGCGAAGAGCTAATAGCAAAAGGCCACGGCGCCAGCAAACAAAAAGCCGAAGAAAATGCCGCTACCGAAGCCGTAAAAGCTCAGGGTTGGGACAAGGCATAAATCACAACTGTTCCAGAACGATATTGGAAACCTTCACCGCCGCATCTTCAGAATAGAATCCTACTCGACCGTCGGGGTTAAGTGTATCCGCAGATCCCGGAGTGAACATGGTATATTCTTTGATTTTCTCGCCGTTGACCATAATAGAAATGATATTATCTCGCACCTCGATAGCCTGATGATAATCAGCACCGATCGGATAAATCCCAGGAGAAAACGGAGCAGTATAGGGAAAAACTTGCGCATCGCCTAGCAGCGACTCCCCAATTTCCAAGCCATTAGTCTTGAGTGTCACATACTTAAATTTACCGTTTTCCTTGAATCCCAAAACCGCCCATCCCACCTCCCACTGATTCGGCTCGGCTCCAGTTCGCAGCTGTGCCATCGTATTCATCGTGAAACTCATGCGGAACGGCTGCTTAAAAATTTGATTACTCACTACCAGCGCAGAGTGTTCTTCATCCGGACCCACGGGAGCTTTTGGTAGCATGACGAGCTCTTGGAGTTTTGGATTCCAACCGACTTTGCCATACCCATCCCACATTACTTTTCCCCAAGGAATCTCACTTTGGAGCGCATTGAGGTCGACATCTATACCCGCAGACGAGGCATCAGCCGCAACTGCTGCAGGCTGCATATCATCCGTAGCGCATCCGGTGATGCCCGCTACCATCAGATTCACCGCCGCTAAACTACTGGCAATTTTACCAGAAAACTTTGGTCGAGAAGCCGCAGGTGTAGTCGACGTATGCAACGGTACTGATTCTTTCCTCATGGAGGAATTATATCATAGATTGCTAAATTATACTATATATGGTACAATAAGAAAAATATAACTTCAATACTCTATGTCAAACCCTTCTACTCCTCATAACCGCTCAGATGAAGTTCAAGCGCATCTACCGCAGGCGGAACTCGAGGCATCTGCCCTCCGTGCAACAAATATTATCGGTCCACGTATGAAGGCATTATGTGAAGTAGACGGAACAGTGACGGGAGATGGAGTAAAGATAAAATGGGAAACTATAAAAGGCCCACGCAATGACCCTGAGGCGAGGAGGGAGCTGGAGAGAATTGAGATTACAGTTATTCGCAGTACCAAGGACGGAGATAGATTCACAGATCTTTCACTTCATACGCTTGCTCCATCTGCCAAGGTGTCCATAAATGGGCAAGTCTTAACGGATACGAGTGATGATTTGCCTTTAGTAATTGATCTTTTTGATAAAATCGATGCCTTGAAGAAAAAAATGGCAACTCCAGTAACAAGAGTAGCGCAGAACACGGGAGATGAGCTGAGGGCGGTATTGGGAAGGCTATAAAAAAGTTCGCTTTAACGGTACGATTCTGTCGAAGCCTCGTGCTCTGTACTCGCCTAGAAGAGCTGGCATTTGACGTGCCTTGAGGAGACCATTACCGCACACATTTGACAAAAATACTTATTCTATCTATGCTGCACATCCATTACAAATAATGAAATGAGCCCAGAATTACGAGGCCAAAGCGAAGTCCAGCACACGGATATTCTCAGACGACTCGACATTGCCTGTGGAGTTGCCACGCCGAGCACGTCCATCGCAGGGCTCGTTGTCACGGTGATAAATGAGAAATTTAGTGGAAATACCGTGCGATTTTCTGATAGCGCAAAACTTCATAGAAATTTCGTGATGGATATGCGCAATGGAAAATATCGAACAGTGAGGGACGGCCATGGGCATGCAACGTACGATCCTCGATATACGAAGTTGGGAAATGCGCTTGGGCTAGAAGCTCAAGATCTAGCTCTGTTTCTGGATTTTGTCTCAAAATGTCAATCGTACTCAGAGAGAGGAGCCAAGGTACCGAGCGGTCTTGTAATCGATGAGTCAATTACGATTTTTCGGGCTGATATACTGAGGGCATGTCCAAATATAGACCCTTTGTCGCTCGAACGGGCAATTGAGGATTTTAGAGCAAGAGTTAGGCCACTCCTCCGGGTTGTATAAAAAATATGGTGCGGATGAGAGGACTTGAACCTCCATGGGGTTGCCCCCACTACGACCTGAACGTAGCGCGTCTGCCATTTCGCCACACCCGCATGTCTGTTTTTAATGCTGGCTAAATTGAACCTGCGGCGGTAATATTACAGCCAGATGAACAAAATACAAACCCCAGTTAAGAAAAAGCCATACGTAACGACTCCGGTTGCGCACATGAAGACGCCGCCAAAAAATGCTATTTATGAGAAATCGTGCGGCGTAGTACTGTTTCGTATTGAGAAAGGTGAGAGATATTATTTATTATTGCACTATCCGGGAGGTCACTGGGACTTCGGAAAGGGTCACGTAGAGAAAGATGAAAACGAAATCGAGACGGCACTTCGCGAGATGAAGGAGGAGACAGGAATTTCAAAAATCGTCCTCAAGAAAGATTTCCGGTACAAAGTTGATTACTACTATCGTCGAGAGCGAAGGCTTTACCACAAAGATGTGATTTTCTTTATTGGAAAAACATCAGAAGAAAAAGTGAAAATTTCCCATGAACATCAGGGCTCTACGTGGCTTCCTTATGAGGAGGCGATGAAGGAGCTTACGTTCGATAACGCGCAGAAACTTCTCAAAAAGGCGGAAAACTTTTTGCGAAAAGAGGATAAGTAGGCTATCGTGTCCGTGTAAAAAATCTACTTCATTACACACGAAACGGTATGCAAATTTCATTTTCACCTTCACTACCAGCAGGATTAGAAGTTCTTATCTGTCCTGTTCTTTTTGATAAAAAACATCCTGAGATTTCCAAGTATCCGAAGGCACTTCAAGAACTCATCAAGTCTGCTCTGAAAAACAAGCAACTCCTAGAAAAGGCGGAAAGTAGCTTCGATATGCAAGTGTACGCCCCACGACTACCCAAAGATATTATTCTCGTGAGTTTGGGGGATGTGAATAAATTGAAGAAATCTACCGTACGAAATGCCGTAGCAACTGGTATCAAAATGGGTCGTGCCAAGTCGAAGAAGCAAGTTGCGCTGTATTACGCTGAGGAATTAAATTCGTACAGTCGCGTAGTCGGTGAGGTACTTTTGATGGCGAATTATTTGGTTGCGAGATACAAAACAGGAAAGAGTTTAGAGATAGAAAAGAAGAAAATTATTGCAGCGATGACGCTCGTAACGCCGCACAAGGCTGCGATTGAAACGGAGTTGAGAAAAGGAATGCAGGTGGGCGCCGTGGTGAACACAACACGAAGCCTTATTAATGATCCGCCAAATATTTTGTCAGCTCGCGCACTTGCCGAGCACGCACGCACCATTTCAAAAGATGCCGGTCTCAAATGTATTATTATTGAAAAGAAAGAATTGGTAAAAATGAAAATGGGCGCTCTCCTAGCCGTAAATCGCGCCAGCGACTCCGAAGAAGACGACGCACGACTTGTCGTAATCGAGCATCTTCCAAATAAAAATGAGAAGCCTATTGCTCTCATCGGAAAGGGAATTATTTTCGATACCGGTGGATACGATCTTAAGCCATCGAAACATATGGGTGATATGCAGACCGACATGACAGGTGCCGCCGTAGTGATGGGAGTTATGAGCTTATTAAAAAAGCTTGGCATCAAGCGAAACGTCATCGGTGTTGCGGCAATTACCGCCAACCTCGTAGGTCCAAAAGCATACAAGTCATCAGAAATTATTACATCGTATTCTGGAAAGACGATCGAGATTACCAATACCGACGCAGAGGGTCGCGTAGTGCTTTGTGATGCAATTAGTTACGCCATCAAGCAGTACAAAGTGAAACAGATTATTGACCTGGCAACGCTCACGGGCGCTTGCTGTGTCGCCCTCGGCGATCGCTACGCCGGCATGATGGGTACGGACAAGAAGGGTATGTCACTCATGCGAAAAATGGGACGCTCCACCGACGACCTCGTCTGGCCACTTCCAATTCATCCGGATTTTGAGGAGAAGATGAAGAGCAAGATCGCCGATATCAAGAATACCGAAGAAGGCTACTACGCCGGCGCCTCAAAGGCAGCCGCCTTCCTCAAATTCTTCGTCGGCAAAACGCCATGGATTCACCTCGACATCGCCGGAACCGCCTACACGCACGACCCAAAGAAGTACGAGTCAATTCTCGGAACAGGTTTTGGTGTCCGCCTGGTCTCTTCCTATTTGGAGGCGCTAGAACAACAGGCATAATTACGCGCATAACGAACGATAATGGACTACAACGAACTTACTCCCGAAGAGGAGCGGATAATCGTGAACAAGGGGACAGAGGCGCCGTTCACGGGCGAGTATGATAGCTACTTCGCAAACGGTACGTACATCTGCCGTCGTTGCAACACGCCCCTCTATAAATCCGAGGACAAGTTCGACGCCGGTTGTGGCTGGCCAAGTTTCGACTCCGAAATCCCCGGGGCTGTTCGCCGCATCCCAGATAGAGACGGCCAGCGTACCGAGATTATCTGCAATACCTGCAATGCCCATCTCGGCCACGTCTTCACCGGCGAGCACCTCACCGCCAAGGATACCCGCCACTGCGTAAACTCCCTGTCGATGAAGTTTATCCCAAAGACATAGCAGTGCGCATAGCCCTGTTTTAATATGAATTCCGATAAGATATATGAATATATAAGGAATATATATCCTAAGAGAGAAGAAGAGACCTCTCCCTGATCTCATTTTTTAGCTTTGCCCAGCTTAGCAGCAAAAACGGAATCTAAATAGGCACCAGTTTATATGAAATTGGCACCTAGACCTTTTACAATATAAGTTTTAAATCATCTTATTCTCAAAAAATAAGCCATTTTAAAGCTGAAAATTTCCCCGGGAGCTCTAGCAAGAGTTTACCTTGGGTGGAAATTACTCGTCTAAAAAACAATGGTTAAATAAGTCAAACGACCTTGTACTTATGATGCCTTCTGCAAGCCACTATTTTGATGTCGGAAAAACTGGTGCCTGTTGAGCGGAATGCATTGACAAAAAATAAAAAAGAACTACAATAGTCGACCAACCTATATATAAATAAGAAATGAGTATCCAGCACACCAAATTCACGAGCCGCATCACGACATTGACGCTCGCACTCGCTCTCACGCTCATCACTTCAAATATCACATCAGCCGCATCATTCCGAGATGTAACCGACGGAAGTCCACGTGACAAGGCGATACAATATCTCGTTAATGCAAGCGTTATTAGTGGCTATGGCGATGGGACATTCAAACCGACGAAACTTATTTCCCGTGCGGAAATTATCAAAATGCTCGTGGCATCTCAGCCGGGCGTTTCTATCGATGAACTCAACGCAAATCTCTACGAAAATTACCTTTCAAAGAACTACAAATACGCCCAGTTCAAGGACGTCCCGACGAGCCAGTGGTACGCGAAGTATATTGTGTATGCCTACGATCACGATTGGATTCAGGGTTACCCGGACAAGACCTTCAAGCCAAATCAGAATGTAAATATGGCTGAGGCGCTCAAGATGATCCTCAAATTCAATGATGTTCAGCCGGATATGGACACAACGAGATATCTTATTCAAAAATATCCGAACTGGTATAATCAGTTTCTCTTCACGGCAATTGAGAAAAAGATTTTTGCCACACCGGAGCTCAATGATATTGGTGTGACCTTTATGGATCGCGTAAATCAAATCATGTATCCGTGGACAACCCTTACGCGGGAAAACGTCGCAGAGATTCTCTACCGCGTCCTATCCATGAAGCAAAACTATGCCGCCTGTTACGAGCCGGAAGACTACGTATGGCAGACCTACAACGACACAAATCTTGGCTTCTCCATTCGCGCACCGTTTGCAACCTACGAAATTTCGCACGGTGAAAAATTCGAGTGGAATTACAATACGCCGGTACATATTACCTCAAGGAGGGAGGTTAAATTTCAGATAAAAAGCCAAAGCGGCGCGCTCGTCACACCAAGCTTCACGGTAATGGCTTACACGGTGAGGGACGAAAATCTTCCGCTCCAGGACTTCGCAAACGCCATCGAGATGAACGACGAAAATATGGAACTTCGCAAGCGTCACTATGATTATTATGACGCATCCGATTGGCACTCCAGCGGGAGCGTCCCTTGGGGAAATATTACATCAGTTAACTACTCTTCCCAACTCTTAAATGACGACCGTATGCTCACATCCCACGGCCGCATTATCAAGAACGGAAATACATTCATTCACATTTTCTCCCTCGACTGGCACGCTCCGTGTGACTTCGAAAAAGTATTGAATTCTTTCTCATTCAATTCAAGCGGCAGCATATATTAGGTCTACACCATCTCCCACTTCCACTTCTCGATTTCCGGCATATCTGTGCCGTGAATCAGAATATATTTTGAATGATCTTTCAATTGTTGTTCAAAAAATTTGATCAACTTATCCGCCTTTTTCGCGACAACAGGATTGACCTCGGAGGCATGCTTGATGGCCTGAATGGCGAGATGGAATCGGCTTGTTCTATTTCGTACAACCATATCGAATGGCGTCGTTGTCGTACCTTCTTCGATATAACCGCGAATACAGAATCGAGCAAGCGCACCATGTCCGAACATAAGTTTCTGGATGACGCTTGGATAACCGTGGAAGTTGAAGATCACATGTTTGTCAGTCGTGAAATAGTGATGGAAGTGCTTATCCTCAAGCGCAAGCGGATGACGTTCGTCGCCAATTCCTAACGCAGAAATTTCAGAAACATTTACGAATCGAATTTTTAACTCCGGGCATAATTTTCTCAGCCACCAAATAGCGGCCATAGATTCCTGCACGGGCACATCACCTGCAGCTGCCATGACGATATCAGGATTTGCGGCATGTGAAGGATTGATCCAATCCCATCGTCCAACTCCCGCCTTTAGCTCAGCTCGAGCTTCGGCAATAGTAAGCCATTGGGGCATTGGCTGCTTTCCCGAAACAATAACATTAATTGAGTCTGTTCGCTTAAAGCAATCTTCCAGAATCACAAGCATACTATTGGCATCAACAGGGAAGTAGACGCTACAGAAACCGCCGTGCTTCTCCACGAGATTGCTGATAAACGATGGATTCTGATGGGAGTATCCATTATGCTCCTGCCTCCATCCGACACTGGTCAGTAAATAATTTAAAGAAGAAATCGGCTTTCTCCATTTTACGTGAGATGATTGTTTAAGAAACTTCGCGTATTGATCAACCATGCTCGCAATAATCGTGGCAAATGCCTCGTACGTGGCAAACATACCATGCCGACCGGTGAGTAAATATCCCTCGAGCCAGCCCTGTAACGAATGTTCATTGAGGATTTCCATCACGCGTCCGCTAGGGGAGAGATTCTCATCATAAGACTTCACGGGCCACATATAGGCACGCTGTGTTGCCTCGAACAACGCCGTTAATTTATTTGATTCAGTTTCGTCCGGACACATAAATCGGAAGTTTTTATTCCTGGCATTGAGTTTGAAGATATCTCTCATGTATTTTGCACCAATGGAAGTATTGCTCACATCAATTTCGCAATACTCCTTCGAACACTTTACTTCATACTTAGAAAGCACGGGAAGTTTAAGTGGTTTTCTCATATTGCCACCGAGTGCATGCTTGTTCATGCCCATGCGAATTTTCCCCTGAGGCACAAAACGCATAACCTCGTGCTTAGGGCGACCTTTTTCATCTACAAGCTCAGTAAATTTATAACTCATGAGCCAATCTCTCACCTTCTTGAACTCCTCGGGATCGGTTTTTGGATGGCCGGCAGGAATACCGTGAGCGTGATACGTACCCTCAACTTTTTTGCCATGAAGTTCCTTGATGCCACTCCATCCTTTTACAGAGCGGAATAAGATCATCGGCCATTTAGGTTTGAGATAAGGCTCTTTGCTGCTTCGTGCTTTTTTCTGGATTTTTCGAATCATGCCGTACGCCTTTTCAAGAGCATTCATCATTTTTTCGTGATAATTCTTTTTGCTCAAATCGGTGACATCTACGAGAAGAGGGAAGTATCCAAGTCCGGAAAAATATTGATCCAGCTCCTCATCACTCATCGTCCCATAAATCGTGGGTCCGGTGATTTTGTAGCCATTGATATGGAGAATAGGAAGCACGGCACCTGACTCGGCCGGATTCAGGAACTTATTGCTGTGCCATGAGGCAGCCAGTGGTCCGCTCTCGGCCTCGCCATCACCCACCACGCACGCCACGATTAAATCCGGATTATCCAACACCGCTCCGAAGGCCGTAGAAAGGCAATATCCCAGCTCTCCTCCTTCCAAAATTGCCCCCGGAGTTCCAGGGTTCGTATGACTCGGAAATCCGCCCGGCCAGCTAAACATTTTGATCAATGCGGACGTTCCTTTTTCGTCGAGTTTCAAATCGGGATAGTACTCATGCAAACTCGCCTCGGCAAATAAATTTGCAATGACGGCGGGCGCACCATGACCCGGACCCGCAATAAACATCATATTCAGATCATATTTCTGAACAAGATAATTCAAATGCGCATAAATAAAATTCAGACCGGGAACGGTTCCCCAATGTCCAAGAATGCGATCCTTGAGATTATTTTGTTGTAATTCCTGCCGGAGAAGACAATTATCTTTTAGGTATAACTGAGCAGCTCCGAGATAATTCACGTAGCGCAGATAGAGATCGAGCCATTTCAGGGCCTTGCTTCGTTCAAACATGAGTGAGGGTGTTTGAGAGTATTTACGGAGATACTATATACCACCTGCAAGAGTTTCATCAATCATTACATCGCTTAATTCGTTGTAATCTTTTACAACGATATCCGCACCGGCGTTTCGCAGATCCATTTCCGGAATGCGAGTAGCGACGCCGACGCTTGTCATGCCAGCCGATTCTGCGGCGGTAATTCCATTTACGGCATCTTCGAAAACGACACACTCACCAGGCCTATATCCAAACTTTTCTGCCGCTACTATAAAAATGTCAGGAGCAGGTTTTGGCTTGTCTACATCCTTATTCGTCACGATAAACTCAAAAAACGTACGGACATGAATCGCATCAAGGAGATACTCGATAGACTCTAATTTGTTTCCCGAGGCGACACACATGCGATATCCACGATCCTGCATTCGTCTCAGAAAGTCCTCAATCCCGGTAACAGGCACGATTGTTTCAGAATGAATAATACGATCATAAATCTCCTTTTTTTCATCAGAATATTTCTTAATCTGTTCAGGGGTGAGCGTAAGGCCATGATCGGCAAATACGGTTGGGAAGATAACGCCTGAACCCATGCCGGCATATTTGTAGAGATCATCATCTTCCGTATAGGTAATGCCATATTTCGCGAACACCTGCGAAAAAGCCTGATAATGAAACCGTTGCGTTAGTGTGATAGTTCCATCGAGATCAAAGATGAGTGCACGAATCTTCGCCATAAAAGTCCTATAAAATAATACTGACGCAAGTATACCCAACAAATTCGTTTGTTGCTATTCCATCTCTACCATCGTACAATAATGACAATTTCCCTTACTCACAAATTTATGGCAAAAGCAAAACCGTCGAAGACTGTTAAAAAAACAATAAAAAAGTCTTCGGCAAAATCCGCAATACACGTTAATGCTGCAGTAGCGCATAGATCCATGAGGATTAGCTTTTTGCTTTTTGCGTTTGTTATTATTCTGACAATCGGAGTTTTGATGTATCAGTACAAGGTAAAACCATCGGGGAGAGAACTGCTGACATCCGCCATGGACGCAATACCAATGCCGGATTTTAAAGATATTAGCCCGGAGGATAAGAAGAATAATGATTTTATGGCTGCTCTGAAATTTTTAGTAAGCAAAGGTGTAATTCTCGGATATGGTGACAATACATTGAAGCCAAATAATCCGGTCAATCGTGCCGAATTTATCAAGATGCTTACTATCGCACTGAAGGCCGATGTAAACGGTTTTGCCAAGCCTTGTTTTAAAGATATAAAGGGCTCAGAATGGTTCGCACAGTATATTTGTTACGCAAAGGACGCGGGTTGGGTAGGGGGATTTGCTGATGGAAAGATTCTTCCTGGAAACCAGATCAGTCTCGCCGAAGCTATCAAGATTATCGTAACTGCTCAGCAGTGGGATATTACAAACACGAAAGATATGTCCCTGCCAACAAGCAAGAATATTGTGAAAACGGCATGGTACATTCCGTATTTAAAAGTAGCTTTCTCGAAATTTCTTTTATATTATTATAAGAATGACAATCTTGACCCCGCCATGCTTCTTACGAGAAAAGATGTAATTTTAATTATCTTTAGCGGTATGTTAGTCGATACAATCAAAGTGGAGAAGTACAATCCAAGCCTTATTCCTCAGCTGTATCAGCAGGAGGGTATTGTAATGTCAGGCGAGGCGTCAAAACCGGTATCGCCGGAAGCCACACCGAAAAAAAAGAAGTAGAAAGCAGAGGTCTAATATATACAACAAAGAAGGAGGTGGCGACTAAAAACCGCCTCCTCCTTTTACGAAAGAGAATCCAAAATACGCCGCGGTAACACCTTCGGCCGAACCGGTGATAGCCTGTTTAAATTCGGTATCAGTGCAATCGCCGCACGCATATACGCCCCCTACATTCGTTTCACTATGGCGATTAATTTTTATTTCGCCTTTTGTATTTAATTCCACGCCAAGCGGAACGGCTAAATCCGTCAAAGGAATCTGCCCGATAGCCACAAATACACCGTGCATTTCCAATTCTTTTCCTGACTTCAGTCTAATTTTTTCAACATTTTGGCTACCCATAATTTCCGCGACCTCTTCTTTGAAGAGAATCTCGATTTTTGGCTCTTGTTCAATAAGTTTCAAATTAGCTGGCTCAGCCCGCAACACGTCTTTTCGGACAATCAAATATACTTTTGAGGCATGTTGAGCGAGAAATAATGCCTCTTTCGCGGCGGAATCTCCTCCGCCTACGATACAGACGATTTTTTCCTTGTAAAAAGCACCGTCACAAAGCGCGCAATAGGATACACCACGGTTAGCAAATTCTTCTTCGCCCGGGGCGCCAAGGTGTTTGTGTTTACTACCTGTCGCGAAAACTACCGTTTTCGCGCTATACTCATTTCTCCTACTCTTTGCCACAAATATATCTCCTTGTTTTTCTACACTTTGAATCACCTCACTTTTGATACTTACACCACTCGCTTTCGCATGTTCCCATAAATTCATTCCCAGATCAGGTCCCGAAATAGAAATAATGCCCGGCCAGTTCTCCACCACGTGAGTCGTGGTAATAAGTCCCCCCGGTAATTCCGCGAAAAGTGTCGTCTTCAAGCCCAATCTGGCCGCATACATTCCAGAAGAAAGACCGGCGCAACCGCCTCCAATAATGAGCATATCACTCGTTTCCATTTGATGTAGATGAAGGAATAGGCGGCAATTATGCAAGGATAGTTCCGGCACCGCTTGAGTTCAATTGGAATGAATCAGTAATGAGGTTTCTTCCTTTGAATCCTCCCTCCATCTCGTGCCAATGGCCAATCGTATTCTCGCCAAACTGCCAGCACAAATATACATCCCTCGATTCAAAATGAGTAGGGAAGTCGACAATTCCGACTTGAAAATCTTTGAAAATGCAGCCAATCGTATGGAGCTCCTCGATGTTGTGTGCGATGCGATCGAGAACCATATTCATAGCCTCGTAATTTGAATCAATAATCACCTCGAGAGATCCATCTTCTTCTATTTTTCCTTCCATTCTCGCAATGTCATTCTGAAGGATAATCAACTCCCTATGGCGCTCCAGGAGTTCTTTCACGATAGGTCTCACCAAAACTAAAGAACTCTTCGCTCTTTCCAGTGAAAAAAACTTTTGTGACGAAATGATAGTAAGTGAGGGTTGCATACTTCTCCCATTATAAATCAACATGCCACATGTGCACAATATACAAATCTATAAAAAAATATTACAATGTTTTGAACGAAAGCTTTCTCAGCAAATACGTCGTGGCTCCTGGTCCCATTAATCTCTCGCCATGCTCATCAATGACAGAAATTAAATCTCCACGCTCCGGAATATCTTCTCCCACGCTCACCGGCCTTCCAAGTTTTCCATTCAAAAAATACGCATCATTGCCATAACGAACAGGCCGATCCCCAAATAAAATAATCTCTCGCAAGTCATCACGTAACGGAACTCCTCTCGACGCGAGCAATTTTCCAAACTCCGCAACGCCCCGATTCTTATCACTATCAACTCCATAAAGAATCACTCCAAGACTTGAATTTCCCAATCGAATTTCATCCTCTAATCCATGATCCTTGAGCATCTTCAGTCCAATATTTTGTATTTTTTCACAGGCAATAGCGATATCCTCAGCCGGTACATTAACCTGTTGTGGCCGCAAAATAATCACGCTCTCGTTTACATCAACCTCCGCGACTAGATCGTCAAATGTCGTATGCACAAGCGCCACAAACTTTTCCTTACTCATAATGTTTGCCGGCCATGCAACTCGATAGAATTCTTTGTACGAATCGGACACCTCATCGTACAAATACCCCGCGCCGCCATTTTCACAGATCCATACCCACTTCGACCTCAGGTCATCAAAATGTTTTCCAAGCATATGATGTGCATCGCGAAATGCCCCTTCAAAAGGTCGTGCCGTACAAATCGCCATATACGCCTTTCTCGAAGTGTCCTGTAGCACTGACGGAATATACTGGGGCAACGGCATATGGTAGCCTCTTTCGACAAGTGTGCCATCATAATCAAACATGCACGCCACGTATTGCTGCTCCAATGCGCGATCCATTCGTTTTTGTAGCTCCTTGTTCATGAAAAAAAATATTAAAACGGCCTCTTCGTCTTCGGAAAATTCATCCACACATTAATTCCGCACCATCTCGGCCCCTCAGGACATGGACCCTCTATAGTGGCGAGATCCAAACTTTTATGCGTATTGGCACTGTCGCCCATAATGACCTTCATGCGATCCGGACTCACATGACCAACCCCTCCTTGATACCGAGTGAAACATGGCGGTCCTAAATATTTTCCCAAGAGAGGATGTACTTCCTTCACCTGCATCAACTCATCCACCGAGCAGTTATAAATTTCCAACTGCGCCAAGAAACAACTTCGTAGTCTCCACTTGTGCATAAAATGCAGCAGCGAGCCACTTTGCGTGTATCGAAGCATCACCGCATTCGGCAAAATGTAACAGGCAAACTCCGCCGGCACGCCTAATGCAATCAATGCATTTTTCGCGCTCCACATCTCGTTCATCACGTCAGTATACACCTTCATAGCCTCTTCGTTTTTCTCAAACACCGGCGGCGTCATATAATCCGGTTTCAATGTATGCGTTAATCGTAACAAGGGCTTCGACCCCGGTGTCATGCGATGTCTCTGCTCCTGACTATCTCCCGTATGGGTCATTCTTTTCTTAAATGTGTACTGCGCATGATTCAACGTCCGCATAAGAGGGGACATATTCCACGAATTCAACGCATCATTCATGTATGAATTCTTCGCCGGATTCACAACCCAGTCGATCGCCTCGCTATCACCAAGCACGCTCGCTCCCACACCCATCACCTCACGAACACTATCGGCAACCACCTCCTCCGCCCGCGGATCAAACATGACCAACTTCGACCACCTGTCTCCCAATTCTGTATCAAAACTTTCACGGAACTGTTCATTTGCCTCATACATTTTATCCTGCGTTAAGCCACGTCCAACCAATTCTGTATACAATTTTTGTTCAACTAAATCTTTCTCAAGAAAAGCCTCATCTCCGATTCGTTCAATGAAATCCGGATCGATTTTTCTCACCTCATCAACCATCATATCGACAATCAATTTCGCCTCAGTAGGGCAGTCGCTCGTCGCAGCCATGCGAACATATCTCTTCAGTACAATACCGGAAATCGTGTGATACATCGTCGTATGCGCACCCAACGGTAACACATATCGAGCATTTTCAATCGCCTTTTTCTCACTATCCGTAATGATCTGCTTCTCGTTTTGACCCTTGAGCTTGCCAATCTTCTCCATTAGCCCGTAATTATCTCCAATCAATAATTGTGAAATTTTGTTATAAGCCTCCCAACTTTTCATAACCGCATCTTCATAGAGCTTCAACGCCTCACCCTCGAGAGGTGGTACATACACCGCCGCATCATCCATCACCACATACCGCTGTGACTGCTGCTCGGAATTATAAAAAGGATGCGCATGGAAGAAACTCCACACCACATGTCTCGAAATATTTTGTAATCCAAAAACAAAGGTCGGATGCTGAAAAGGGGTATGATGCCCCGCCTCATAAATACTCTTACCAATACGGTCTCGCTGTCCCGGAGTAATATCTTTTACGTAAATTAAATCAGACGAATAGCACGTCCTCGCCGTCGCCATAGCGATATCGAAAGGATGGCCGGTATACGCCAACAACTCAACCTTCGCCGCAGGGCTAACCACCGCAACATGCTTTCCCGAAAACTTCTCATTGGTATTCTTTTCCATGCGCTCGCATTCTATCCACGAAACTCTTCCAAGGCAAGTGACGAGCAACCCGCAAGAACGAAAAATAAAACGGCTTATTGATAAGCTTAATAAGCGATTTACTCCGACCCGGGTCGGAAAATTATGTCAAGTCCGCATCCATTCCACCCGAACCAGTTGAACATTATCATCAAACTGGTAATATATCCGCGCCTATCGATCTCAACAACACATCTCACGGGCCCGTAGCTCAGTGGTTAGAGCAGTCCGCTCATAACGGATTGGTCCCTGGTTCAAGTCCAGGCGGGCCCACCATCACCTTCCGCGTCGCCAACATGACGTCGATGGTAATAATTATTGCCGCGGCACTAAAACGCTTTAGTTGCTCACGGACTTTTTATTGACGGCATGTTGCAAGCGTCTCTCAAGAACAGCCGCCACAGTGGCGACTATGATAGAGATAAAAATCATTATAAGACCCATAGCAACACCGCCCGCAATGTCATCACCTGGTCGAACGATAAATAAGTAGGCTACTGGCGCCACAATGAAACTAATAAGAGTTATCGCACAGAATTTTATAGTCCGCAAAGCTCTCACGGAATGTTCCGAAAATACTTCATTTCGCCCTATGTACCCCAACAGCTTGAACGCTTGATATAATCCCACGAAAAACGCAGTGGACGTGATATACGCATACGCCAAGAATGGATCATTGAAGTAAATCTGATAGAGTGTGGCATGCGCATTTCTTCCCTCAATACTGGGTTCCCAAAGCATAAAGGCAAGAGCACTGATGCCAATGAGGACAATGACTACCTGAAGAAATATGGTTGAGCCTCTTTTCATGTATCAAAAAGGTACATTTAAGGCTTATTAATGTAAAGATTATTGAATCGTAGTATTTCATTAACAGCGAGTAAGTACGCACCAATACTGAAGCTAAAATAATCCTTAAGCCTTGAATCTATGAAAACGGGATGGAGTATTAGCTGGCGAGAGAATTGTAGGGACTTTTGAGATATAAGAAATTGAGAAATTTTAAAATGGTGATGGAAAAAGCCATGTTGGCATGCAAAAATAGCGTGCATAAGCCAATGGATCATTTTGCTGACGTCAACAAATCGATTGAAAAGAAGAAACTGCATTTACTATGAAATATTTTGCGGCGCAGTCGAGGAAACAGGAGCTTATTGAGGAGCGAATTAGCCAGTGGGAACGATTGCAGGCAAGGGAGAAATTAACCGGATTGGAAAAAGATGGCATAGCAATTATTTTAGCCACCACTACCTCTCTTGAATCGTCTCGGCAATTGCCGCGGCAATCAGCCGTCCAAGGACGCCAACCTTTGTGATATCAATTTCAAGATTAGTGAGGTCGGCCTCTCCGTTGGAGGTTGTTTGCGTAAGTAACGGTTTTGGAACATCTAGGGCGACACCACGCGTTTGGCGGACAATCTCGGTAGACATGAGGACAGGAGAGAGTGGGTAGGGATTATTAACATCGGAAGCAAAACCACCAGATGAGAGAGACTCTTGTAGCTTACGGATAAGTGTCGGATCACCAACAGGTGCGACTCCAGGAACAGCGGTCAAAATATCGATAGGTCGACGCGCACCTCGAAACTGTGGATCCGTGAATGCTCGAATATAGGCCTCCATATTATCAGGATTGAGGGTAGCGGCTTCGGTAGTGGAGCTGGCGTCAACAGCAGGAGTATAGGGTGCCATCGTGTGCATATCGAGGGCGACTATCCGGGAAAGATTAGGAATACGAGCTAAACATTCGCGAACTTGTCGAATCATCTCTAGGTGTTCAACTTCGAGAGTCGAGCGAAGGCCTGGATACAGGTCGTAATTCATTACCGGACGTACGGCATGTTCAGGTAGCCGGTTGGGATCGACGATACCGCGATGTATGTGATGATAAAAAAGCACTCGAGTGGAAATCTTGTGGTCGAGGTCAAGGTATTGTCCAACCGTATGGGCGAGATTTTGGCTTCCCACATCACATTCAAGACGTAAAAAACGCTCCAAGAGCTCCTTTCTCGCCGAAAATGCCTGAAAAATTTGAGGAAAATTGTCAAAAAAATCTCCGCCATGACTCGCATGGGGAACAGTAATCAGACACTGGGGAGTCTGAGAATCGTGTGGATAATTAATCTCAATAACAGAGGCTCTTATAGGTAAAGGATGAAGTATTAAGAAATGAATATACCTAAAAGAAGCCATAAATTCAATATGAAATAAGCGGCATGTATAATATGAACCAAGCTAAAATCTACAAAAACAGTGAATATATACTAAATCAGTACTATATTAACGTATTATTGACAATATATCGTTAATTTGATACAATATAGGCATATAATAACGAAAAATATGGCTACATCATTACTGACTCAGCGCAAAATTCAGGAACTCAAGAAGGATTATGATAAGCTTAAAAAAGGAAAAGAGTCACTTATTCGTATGATCGATGAGGCGGAGATGCCGGAGAGTATTTATAATTCAAATGCGATCGAGAACTCAACATTAACACTGCAGGACACAGAAAAAATTCTGCTGGAAATGGAAGTTTCAAAAAATCTTCCTTTGCGTGAGGTATATGAGGCGAAAAATCTGGCACGCATAATGGAGTATATGGAGAAAAAATGTACGTCTTCGCTTGTGACTATTGATCTCATGAAGTTTTTGCATCAAATGCTTATCGGGGGAATTGATGATGATATAGCGGGAAGATTTAGGATAAAAGGTGAGTATGTGCGCGTAGGAACGCATATAGCTCCGGCGCCGGAGCACATAGAGTCACAGATCACGGAGGCATTGAGCGCGTATAACGGCAGTATAATTTTATGTTTGATTGATCGCATAGCCAAATTTCATCTTGATTTTGAAACGACACACCCGTTTAATGATGGGAATGGTCGAATGGGAAGAATGCTCATGAATTGGCAACTGTGCCAGGCTGGCTTTCCGCTGATTACCATAAGAAACAAGGAAAAAAAATACTATTACCAGGCGTTTCAGGACTATGGCAGGACAAAAAGCACAAAAGAGATGGAGAAGGTAATAACTCGGGCTCTTACGGAATCATTTCATAAGCGTATGGCCTATCTCAAGGGGAAGAAGATCGTAACGCTTGCGGAATATGCCAAGAAAAAGAAACAATCATTTCCGGCAATTCTCAACGCTGCCCGACGTCAAACCATACCGGCCTTTCGAGAAAGGGCAGTATGGAAGATTGGCATGTAGCCAGGATTGAATATTAACGCCAAGCCTAAAGCTCGATAAACACTTCCTCTTTTGAGAATCGAACCTTCTTGCTGTTTTGATCAGTATCTTCGGGGGAACGGAAACCGACAGCGAGGATAGCGCGTGACTTGAGCCCAAGAGCGTCGAGCCCGAGAAGCCCGTCGAATTTGACGGTATCAAAGCCTTCCATAGGTGAGGAGTCGATATGATTCTCGGCGGCGACCGCGACGGCAACACCAAGCGCAATATAAACTTGTCGCGAGAGCCATGTTTCGAGCTGCTCAGGGGTTCTACCGGAGACGGATCCTACCATCATGTCCCCAAATCCTTTCAAGACATCTACTGGAATTCCTCGCGTATCGGCAATGGATTTGATGTATCGATCAATGAAAGTCTCATCGATAGATGTATTCGTAGCTAGAACAAAAAGATCAGACGCCTCGGTGAGCTGTGGTTGGTTCCATGCGGCTTCCTGTAATTTTTGTCTAAGTTCAGGATTCGTGACGTGAACGAACTTCCATGCCTGAAGTCCAAAGGAAGAAGGCGCAAGACGTAGCGCTTCTTTGATAATCTCTACCTGTTCAGGAGAAAGTTTTTTTGCAGTATCATAGTGCTTCGTAGCATATCTCCAGTTGAGATTGTCGAGTGTAGACATATTGGGATTGGATTAATAATATTGAAGTAATGAATTATACTTGGTATAATCACTATACAAAGTATAGCATGAAGATATAAACGTCAAGCATAATGAGAAAGAAAACAACGAAAGTAAAAAATAAGGGATGTGTGGCTTTTGCTACAACCGTTTTGGGAGACAAGTGGACGCCACGTGTACTTTTCGCGCTTGCCGGTGGGCCGGTTCGATTTTGCGCGCTTCAGCAAGAAGCCGGAGGCGTGAATCCTCGAACGCTTTCCAAACGCCTCATTGATTTAGAAGAAATGAGAATTATTTCAAAAGTTATCTATCAAGAAATTCCACCTCACACCGAATATGCCCTAACGAAGATGGGAAAAGATTTATTGCCAATACTCAAAAAAATGGCCGCATGGAGCGAGAAATATGGCCATGGGAAAACTAAATAAGTTTCTTTGTTATCATCTCCAATAGCAAAAATCCCTTCTCGGTGGCCTTCAATGAGCTACCGATTTTTCGCAAATGTCCCGATACAATGAATTCTTCTGCGCGTGCAGAAAGTTCTTTTATATCTCCCATCTTTCCATACTCCCTCAAATTGATCCCTTTATCCGTGCGCAATCGTAGCATAATATATTCCATTCGTTTCAAATCTTGATCGATATTCATCACATTGGTAATGAGCAGGGGATCTTTCAGATATGCATCAAAATCACTCCCATTTTCCCACATGTTCCCATGAACAATAGAATGCGCACCAAGTCCCAATCCCAGATAATCTTTTTGCTCCCAGTACCGACGATTATGCTCGCATTCTTCGTCCTTCAGTGCCCAATTGGAAACTTCATAATGAGAAAATCCAGCCTGATTTAGCCGCTCGCAGAGCCACTCATACATCGCGATCTGCTCTTCCTCTCCAGGACATTCCTTCGCGAACAAATCAATTTTCTTTGTATCGTATGATAAGAAATAAAATGACGCGTGAGTTGGTTTGTACGTCAAAATAGTTTCAACTTCTTCTTTAAATGAATCTAAAGTCTGCCCGGGCAAACCCATAATGAAATCCACGCCAAAATGTTTCACGCGCGCTTTTTTAAAAACTTCCAGCGCACGGAAAATCATCTTTTCATCATGTGGCCGTGCGATTCTCCATAATGTTTTCTTATTGAGACTTTGTACGCCAAGAGAAAATCGCGTCACGCCAGCACCTCTCCATGTGCGCACACGCTCGCTATCCACACTCTCGGGATTGCACTCGATCGTTATCTCACAGCCACGTTTCACCAGAAACGCTTTTCTGATTTCTTGTACTATTTTTTTGATCAACAGTGGATCAATCAGACTGGGAGTTCCTCCGCCGAAATAGATAGTTTGAATAGCATAATCGGATGCGCCATCGTATTTCTGCGCGCGCAGAGAAATCTCCTGCATCAATGCATCCACATATTCCGGAATTTTCTTCTGCTTATTTGCAAACGTCAGAAAATTGCAATACAGGCAAATCGTCTTGCAGAAGGGGATATGAATATAGAGAGACAGATCTTTCATGTGTGATTCTTCCTATGATGTTCTTCTTCCATCAACCGAAGTTCCTCCTCTCCATATCCTAGACAATGCCCAATCTCATGCCATACAACGTCGCGCACTAAATCTTTTAATCCTGTTATGTCATGCGCTAGATCCTCAATTGATTGCTTGAAAATCGAGATTTTATCCGGCGGGGTCGAAGTATCGCCTACTCCCCATGCTGTTTTGGGAACTCCCTGATAGAGGCCCAGAAGTACCTCGCCTCGTTTAATTTCTACCTCGCCAGTGCCGCCCGGCCTCGCCATCTCTTCGATGACAAATGACACATTGGCAATTGAGGCACGGAACTCCTCGGGTACCGCCGAGATCGTATCGTGAACCATTTTTTCGAAGTGGGAGAGGGGGATTTGCATATTGATATAATATACATTATCCAGTATAATCAAAGTACAAATGGCTTCGGCCCCGGGGTGATAGAAATATCACCCCTTACTATTTTTAAATGGCTCAAGGCAAAGAGTAGATACCATTTTGGCAATTTTTTCATGATTCTCATGAGTAATGTCTCCGAGTTTTTGGTAAAGTCGCTTGGCATCTATAAGTCGTAACTGTGAAATAATGGCAAATCCAATATCGATGGAGCCGATAAGAAGTGGTACATAATATTTGCCAGACTTTTTGCTTTTGGTAAGCGGAATACCCCAAAACACTTGGTGACTAAACTTCCTCAATACAAGTACGGGACGGGCAAACTTTTCCCCTTTTCCGTCCTGCTCAAAACCTATATTCAAGCCAAGATTACACCACCACACCTCTCGTTCGTGAAAGAATACGCAGTCAGGTTTGCCTTGTATGAGGGATTTTTGTTTGTGTCAAGTGAAAAAGTCTTTAGTCATGCGGTGAATAATAGCATGCCAATCTAACATTTCCCTGAATTCTTCTTGAATAATTCCTGACTCTACCAGTAGAGTACGAATATGAACATCGCCCTTCTTCTTTCCGGTGGAGTGGATAGCTCCGTTGCGTTGCGCCTGCTGCAGGAGCAGGGCCACACCGTCACGGCTTTTTACCTCAAAATTTGGCTTGAGGACGAGCTCGCTTTCTTGGGTGAGTGCCCGTGGGAAGAGGACCTTCGTTACGCTCGCGCCGTTTGCGAACAGGCCGGCACGCCGCTCGAGATTCTTTCTATGCAAAAGGAGTATTTTGAAAAAGTCGTCTCGTATACCATCGACGAGGTAAAACATGGCCGTACCCCAAACCCGGACATCATGTGCAACAATCAGGTGAAGTTTGGACTTTTCCTGGATAAAATTCAGAATCAATTTGGCCCCGACCATTTTGATAAAGTTGCCTCCGGCCACTACGCACAAGTTGTACAAAAAAATAGTACATACTACCTCCGACGCTCGCCCGATCCTATCAAGGATCAGACCTACTTTCTTGCACGTCTCTCGCAAAAACAGCTCTCTAGAATTATATTCCCCATTGGACATCTTCATAAATCCGAGGTTCGTGAATTAGCACAAAAATATGATCTTCCAAACAAAGACCGCAAAGACAGTCAGGGGATCTGCTTCCTCGGAAAATTTAAATATAACGAATTCCTGAATCACTATCTTGGTGAGAAAAAAGGCAACCTCATCGAGTTCGAAACGAACAAAAAACTCGGCGAGCATAATGGTTTTTGGTATTTTACTATAGGACAGCGCAGCGGAATAATGCTTTCCGGTGGCCCTTGGTTCGTGGTGAAGAAAGATACGGATACGAATACGATATACATCTCCAAAGCATATTATGAGCCCATTGGCGAAGCCGAAGCATCCCTTGGGGGGAAAGCTCGTGATACGTTCGTAATTACCGACTTCAACTGGTTTGATAGTCGCACTCCGACCGCAAAAACCTTCGAAGATGGCCTCGGTGTGAAAATGCGCCATGGCGAGAGAACCTATCGTGCCACGCTCGAATCAACAGACGACACTCATGCCCAAGTCCATATCGACATCTCCGATCAAGGTATCGCCCCCGGTCAGTTTGCCGTTTTTTACCATGATGATATTTGTCTCGGATCAGGCGTTATCACAGATGCGAAAGCTTCATTCGCGGGTAGTGCTATCGTATAAAGACCTGTATCCGTTTTGCTATCTTTTTGCTATACATTTGGATACACCCTCACGGGGAGTCATTACGGCCAGAGGATCTTTTTACGCGATACTCTTGAATAGCACGCAGTAACGGGGGATAATCCCCACAGTATTATTCTTAAATCTTCCCCATGGAACTTCTCATACTTCTCGTTATCGTCGCCGCAGTTTTTTATGTTCTTTACGTTGGGCTTATTCACAAGCAAAACGCCGCCAAGGAGTCTTTTTCCGGTATTGATGTTCAGCTCAAGAAACGACATGATCTTATTCCAAATGTACTTACGATCGCGCAGAAATTTATGGATCACGAGAAGTCACTGCTTACAGAAATTACCGCCCTCAGAACAAAAGCAGAAAGTCCGATCAATCCTGCTGATGCAGACGCCCTCAAGCAGAAGTTTGCCGCCGAGGCTCAGCTCGATAACAAGATGAAGTCACTCTTTGTAGCAGTAGAGAACTATCCAACACTCAAGTCTGACACCGTTATGGTTCAGGCTCAGCAGACATACAATGAAGTTGAGGAACACATTTCTGCTGCACGAAGATTCTACAACTCTGCCGTAACGGAGCTTAATAATGCGGTAAAAGTCTTCCCAGGAAGTATTGTCGCCGGCATGCTCTCCATCAAAGAAATGCCATATTTCGAGGCAACAGAGGCAGACAGAAAAGAAGTAAACGCTGCCGATATTCTCAAATAATAGAACATATCTACAATGGAAAATTCTGCAACACAAGCGTCATCTGTTTTTATTGAAGGTGCCCCGTACGAGAAAGGCTTTGCCGAATTCTTCGAGAAAAATCTCAAAGATCGACTTCAGAAGGCGGAAGATGGGCGCTTGGAGCTTCAGAAAGAATACAGCCACCGCAAAACGGTTGGCTACCCGATATTTATCCCCATTATTCTTTTGGCGGGAATTGTCGCCATCTATCTGGATCCCCAGTTTGGAATATTCGCAGGAATTGGACTTGGGGCGCTTCTGTATCAGTGGATTCAGGGGCCGGTTCGAAAGTATCGCTCCAATGTGAAGGAAGGAATTATCGCCGAATTAGTAAAGTTTTTCGGCACACTTTCATTCTCTGAGTCAAAAAAGATTAGTGAGGGGATCTTGGAGGGCAGCGGAATCGTTCCGGGTTTTACGAGCTACAACGGGGGCGATGACCTGAGCGGAAATTACGACGGGGTTGATATGGAGATGTGTGAAGTAGAGCTGAAGCAAAAGGGCAACAAAAATAGGGAATTTACCGTTTTTCGCGGTGAAATGTTCCACATTAAATTAAAAAAAACATTTACAGGCAAGACATTAGTAAAGACCGACAAAGGAATGTTTGGAAATGCCTTGGGCGGAATGTTTGGTAAACTGGAGAGAGTCAAATTGGAAGATCCAAAATTCGAAGATATTTTTGAAGTGTACGGAAGTGATCAGGTCGAGGCGCGCTATCTGCTCACGACGGCCTTCATGGAGCGCCTTATTGCCCTACGTGATATTTTCAAGGGGACAATTCAGTGTGAATTTAATAATGATTATCTTTTTATTACATTGGCTACGAGCCGAGATTTATTTGAGGCTGGTCCCATTGAAAAATCCTGCCTCGATACGGGGGATATTCATACATTTCTTGCACAAATGGATTCCGTTTTTCAGGTAATCGAGGTGTTGAAACTCAATAAATATACCGGCCTTTAGGCTGCCTCAGTGGATACTCGACCAAACGTCTTTCGTCGTACCGTCTCGGCACGCCTGTAGAGGTCCTCAGTGATATGACTTCTGAAATGATTTCTGAGGTAATAGAAAAACATAGATGGCGTAACCGTTTCATAGAAAGAGTCTCCGCCATGACCTCCACGCCCACCATAAAGGTTGATATTGTAAGCCGATGAGGAGAGAAATTTTTGCAATGTTTCGTCGTCCCATGCCGCAGTGATGGGCATCAGCTTATCTAGGTCGCAAATAATATTTGGATCACGCTGTCCCGGAGAACTTTCTTCGAATTGAATATGAACGTTCACTTCCGTATTCCAACTGGAACTCGACTCGAGATTGGCTAACGCATCTTTACCCCCAAGAGCCTGCATGAGATCATCGCGCGTAACGAACTTTTGATCATTGGAAAGAAGGGTGATAATTTGCGCATGAATTTCGTCCCGTATTTTCATCCGCTCTTGGTATGGTGGGCCGGATGCATCTAATTTTTTTATACCAGCTAGCCATTTTACGGCCTGGGTACGATTTGCTTTTTCGGCACGACCCTGGAGCTTGCGGAGATCGGCAAAAGGTTTTGTTCCTTTGCGAATCGGCCCATTGAACTCCGTTGGAAAATCTATACTCTCTTTCCTCGAATCATCTTCCATTCGCTCGTAGCTTTTAAAATAGTCCTCATTTGTTGCATATTGGTCGCGGAGTTCCGAGAGCTCATTCATGATAATTTCGTAAAGAATATAAGATATACTAATATACCCATAGTATAGTAATAACAATGATATGTAGGCACTTGAGGTAATTTAGCTTTGAGAATGGATACTTCAGGGGGTATACTTAACGCATATGAAAAGCACTATTGGTATTATCGGTCTCGGAGTCATGGGTGCGAGTCTCGCGCAGAATTTTGCGAATAAAAAAATTCAGGTGAGCGCCTACAATCACCACAAGGACAAGGTTGATGCATTAGTGAAAAAAGCGAACTCTCCCTATATCGTCGGACATGATATTCTTAAAAAATTTGTCGCATCACTCGAGGTTCCTAGAAAAATAATTCTCATGGTTCCGGCTGGCGATCCTGTGGATGAAACGATCAAAAATCTCAGGCCACTTCTCTCAAAAGGTGACATAATTATTGACGGTGGAAACTCATTTTTCCGCGACACATTGCGACGAACAGACGAGTTGAACAAAAAAAATATACACTTCGTAGGAATGGGAATTTCCGGCGGGGAAAAGGGCGCGCTAGAGGGCCCATGCATCATGCCGGGAACATCAAAAGCAGTTTGGAAATCCCTCAAACCACTATTAGAAAAAATTGCCGCAAAAGATTTTTCCAAAAAACCTTGCGTAGTGAACATAGGTGCGCCTGGCGCAGGCCATTATGTAAAAATGGTCCACAATGGTATTGAATACGCACTCATGCAACTTATCGCAGAAAGTTATGGTCTACTGAGGGACCTTTACGGAATCTCAAACGATAATATTGCGACCGTGTTTGAGTCTTTTAACGATAGTCGACTTGGATCATATCTTCTTGAAATTTCCCAAACCGTATGCCAAAAAAAAGAGGGGAAGAGGAATTTAGTTGATGTGATTATGGATGTTTCCGGCAATAAAGGGACGGGAAAGTGGACAACGCAGGAAGCTTTGGAGTTAGGGATAGCTCTGCCGATTATCACGGAATCTCTTTTTGCTCGGTACATCTCTTCGGAAAAGAATCTTCGGCTAGTGCTTGGAAAGAGGATAGATAAGAAAAAATCAGAGGACTTGCCTCCACTTACGGTATTTTTAGAAATGCTTGAGGGTGCGCTCTATGGAGCCTTTCTTCTCGCATATGCCGAGGGATTTATGATGCTGGATCGAGCGAATGTTGCCTACAAGTTTAATCTCGATTTTCGAGAAATAGCGAGAATATGGCAAGGTGGATGTATCATTCGAGCAAAAGTATTGAAAGACATCATGAAGGCACTCTCTAGAAAATCAGGAATGCTCCTTGTGGATAAGAAGTATTTCAAGGAAATAATTTCATGCATGGAATCACTGAAAAATATTACTATGACTGGGGTCATCACCGAGAAGCCAGTAGCAGCATATTCCGCAGCACTAAACGGTTTTTACAGCATGACTTCAGCGCAGCTCCCATCGAATTTGATTCAGGGATTACGGGATATTTTTGGGGCACATACTTATCAACGTATGGATAAGAAGGGCTCATTTCATACGGAATGGGAATAGTATACTGTAAGAAATAAAGAAATATATGAGCACACCAACCGACACATCTTTCCAGCAAGCACAACACGACTTCACGTTGATAATTTTTGGAGCATCCGGCTCGCTCGCAAAATTAAAAATATTCCCATCACTCTATCAGCTACAACTCGAAAAACGCTTACCGGTTGACTTTCGCATTGTCGGATATGCGCGAACAGAAATGAGTGAAAAAGATTTTCATGAAGAGTTCTCTAAATCAGTACGAGCAAAATTCAAAGACATGACCGACGAGAAAATTCTCGCAAAAGTATTGAAAAATGTTTCCTACGTTTCGGGCCAGTACGACTCAGAGTCCGATTTTACGCGTCTCAAAGAGCATTTGGCATCCGTAGAGGAAAAAGGGAAGTTCATGCGTCTCGCATATTTTTCTACGCCACCATCGGTATTCGAGGCGGTTATTACGCAGTTGGGAAGGGTAAATTTCAATACACAGGCCTCAAAACTTCGCCTCATCATCGAAAAACCATTTGGATATGATCTCAAGTCTGCGAAAAATTTAGAAAAAGTATTGCTCTCGAATTTTGACGAGTCGCAGTTATTTCTTTTAGATCATTATTTGGGAAAAGAAGCAGTATTCAACCTTCTCTCTCTTCGCTACGCCAATCCAATTCTCACAACGCTGATTCAGGGCGCGTACGTGCGCAATATTCAGATCAATGGATTAGAAAATCTTGGCACGGAAGGTCGTGCGAATTATTTCGAACATGTAGGCTCGCTTCGAGATATGGTCCAGTCACATCTTCTTCAGATTCTCGCATTTCTTACCATGGATCTGCCGGAAAAAATTACCTCCGAGACAATTCATCGAGGAAAACGCAATCTCATAGAATCGCTGGTACTAAAGGATAAGAAGACATCAGTCGTACGCGGTCAGTACGAAGGATACCGAAAAGAAAAAGGCGTGGATCCGAAATCGGATACAGAAACATTTGCAGCTCTCAGGATATTTATCGACGAGATGCGTTGGCACAATGTGCCGGTGTATTTACGCACAGGAAAGAAAATGAAAAATCAACTTACGAGTGTCGTGATCGAGTTTAAACCACAGGCGCTACAAAAACTTCATAAGGATTTGGAGCCCAACAAATTAATCATTCAACTTCAGCCAAATGAGAAGATCGAATTTAGTCTTTTGACGAAGATGGGAGGATCGGAGGTGGACTTCACTCCGCTCAATACGGGCCGACCGATTTATTGTAGCGGCGATTGTCTCGATGAGCACGGTAGGCTTTTGATAGAGGCGATTAAGGGCGACAAGATGCTCTTTCTCGACTTCCCGGAAATTTATGCCTCATGGGGATTTGTGGATAAGATTATTGATGCTTTCGAGGAAAACGAAATTCCGCTCACTCACTACAAGCCGGGAACATTTGGCCCAAAGGAGTCCTATGAAATGCTCGAGCAGTATGGGCATAAGTGGCACGATATAGTATAAAAAATTTCATATTTTTTTAAAAATATTTATGATTGAGCATGTATATCAAACGAAAGATGAACATGAATTTTTAGAGAAAACATCCATACATCTTCTTGAAAAGATTCACGAGACTCTCGCAAAACAGGATTTTTGCAGACTAGGTCTCTCGGGTGGATCTACGACAAAGAGGCTCTATCATAGGCTTTCTGAGCTGCATATTCCTTGGGAAAAGATGATTCTTATCGTTCTTGATGAGCGAAATGTACCGCTCAGTGATCCTCATAGTAATTACGGCATGATTCGCGATGAGCTTTTTGGGGCAATCAAGATTCCCCAAGAGCAGATTATTTTTTTCGACACATCGCTTGGGTACGACTCGGCCGTTCTCTCAACCGAGCAAAAGTTGATACATTTGAAAAAAGAAAGGGTACCACTTTTTGATCATCTCATTCTCGGTGTCGGTGCTGACGGTCATGTAGCATCGATTTTTCCAGATTCACCAGATCAAAATACCGTCCAGAAGGGCTTTCTCACAATGAAAACGCACACATTAACTTTTGACGTGAGTGAACGCATGACGGTTACGATGGAGGCTCTTACGTCGTGCACTTCAGCCACGCTACTCGTCTCGGGCCACGAAAAAGCCCGCGTCCTCCATGCAATAACGAGCAATACCGGAGCAATCGAAGGGCAAAATAGTCTTCCGATAATGGAATTTGTCTCGAAAGTTCTGACAACGGTGTATGCGCTGAATGAATAGCGAGACGTTGACGCTCCTTCGTAAAGCCCTATAATGACCACGATGAAAATCTGCGAAAATCCATATTGCAAAAGCCAATTTGATGTCACCGATAAGGACAGGTTATTTTATGGAAAAATGAATGTTCCCGAACCGAGAATTTGTTTTGATTGTAGGCAGAGGCAGAAACTTGCCATTAGAAATGAGAGAAAACTCTACCGCAATACATGCGCACTTTGTAAGAAGTCGATGATTAGTATCTATTCGAGCGATAAACCATTTCCGGTGTACTGCACGGCTTGCTGGTGGGGTGATCAATGGAATCCGTTTGATTACGGAAGGGATTTCGACTTTAGTAAAACATTTTTTGAGCAGTTTAAAGAATTATGGGATGTGGTTCCGAAACTCGGTTTCCTATCGTTAGGAGATAGTACAAATAGTGACTACTGCAATGACGGCCTGCGTCTTCTGAATTGTTATCTCATTTTTGACGGTGAACAGGCGAAAGATTCATATTATGGTGAGACATATGTAAACATTCGAGATTGCGCTGATTTTTTGATTATGCAACGGTGTGAACTTTGCTATGAGTGTGTGAATTGTAGCGATTGCTATAATGTAAATTACGCTCAATATAGCAATAACTGCAGCGATTCAAATTTTCTCTTCAATTGCCAAGGGTGTCGAAATTGTTTTGGTTGTATAAATTTACAGCAAAAGGAATATCACATTTTCAACAAGCCATACACAAAAGAAGAGTACGAAAAAATTATGGCATCGTACGATCTTGGAAACTATGAATCCGTTCAGAAGATCAAAAAACAGTGTGAGGAATTATTTATACAATATCCGCGTAAATACATTCATGGTCTAATGAATGATAACGCCACGGGAGACAACCTCAATGGCTGTAAGGATACGCTTGAATCGTATGACAGTAATAATCTCCGTGATTGTAAATATTGCACTAATATGCTTTTGGGAGCCAATGATTGCTATGATGTTAACATCTGGGGTAACAACTTGAGTTTTGCCTACAATTGCGCGGGAATCGGCGAAGGTGGTCAAAATATTATCGCCTGTTATTATTGCGCTTTTGGAGTGAATAACGTCTATCACTCAATATATTGTATGAATGGGGTAGATAATCTACTCGGGTGCGTATCACTTCAACATAAAAAGTATTGCATTTTAAATAAACAATATACCGAAGAAGAGTATAAAAAACTGGAACCTCGTATTATTGAGCATATGAAATCCACTCAGGAATGGAGTGAATTCTTCCCACCATCGCTCTCGCCATTTGGCTACAACGAGACCGTCGCCGATGAATATTATCCATTAAGTAAAGAGGATGCCATAGCTCAAGGTTACAACTGGAAGGATCCTGACCCAAAGGAATTCCAAATGCAAACCTATCTCATTCCAGAGAGCATTCATGATGTTTCGGATGAGATTATAAAAGAAATACTCGCGTGTATTACATGTAAGAAGAATTTTAAAATCAATGCGCCGGAGCTTGTGCTATATAGAAAAAAATATATACCAATTCCTCGAAAATGCGCCGACTGCCGCCATAAAGATCGCCTTAAATTACGCAACCCAAGAAAACTTTTTGACCGTGCTTGCGCAAAATGTCTCAAGAAAATTCAAACAACATACGATTCGAAAAGACTGGAAATAGTGTACTGCGAAGAATGTTATTTGAAGGAAGTATACTAAAAAACCTTCCGCGCGGAGGCATTTTACTGTAGAATATGTCCAAATTTTGAACACTTACTGCGGCAAATGGCCTTCCCGGGAAATTTAAACCACACCATATGCTTTACGAGAAGCGACATCATCGCTCATTTCGAAATCGACGCACCACCGGAAACGATAAAGAGTAAAATAAAACGGGCAATCAGGAGAAACACGATACTGCAGTTAAAAAAGGGGCTCTATATAACCACGGTTGCGTACCTAAAGGAGCCGGACAAGAAGAAGCTCACGGAATATGTCGCCTCAAAACTTCGCGAACCATCCTATATCAGCCTCGAGTATGCGCTCGAAGAATACAGTCTTTTGCTAGCAAGATCAGTGCGAACCGTAACCTGTATAACGACGAAGACACGAACGAGATATCGCAATATGCTCACTGAATATACCTACCGGCAAGTGAAGCCATCGTATTATTCTGGCTTTCGGGAATTTAAATTTCAAAATGAAATATATCTCATGGCGACCAAGGCAAAGGCACTTTTTGATTACCTTTATCTGAACAAGAATCTTCATTGTCGGAATAAAAAACGGCTTAATGATGAGCTTTTTAAGCAGTCAAGAATTCAATGGCAAAATTTTTCCGAAGAAGATTTTGAGGAATTCGGTCGTTACGTCTGGAAATCAAACTCCGCGAAAATGATAGATATATGGGAACTCATCAATAAGCACTTCGAAGGCAAAAAGTTCGATATTTGGGCGAAAGAGCTGCTTGTGTAGGCCGCAGCGTAAGGCTCTACAATTTCTCCTTCATTAGCTTCTCCACTTCTTTTGTAATATCCTTAATTCCGAGGCCCGCCTCCTCGTACAACTCGTCGGCGGTCCCACTCAGCTGATATCCTCTCACTCCCATAGTTTTGAACGGCACATTGACCTCTTCGTCCTTGAGGGCTGTATTCGTAAGCATACCCAAGCCAATCTGCGGCTCATGATCTTCGATAGTTAGAACCGCTCCAGTTTTCTTGGCACTCTTCGCGACGGTTTCAGCATCGAATGGCTTGAGTGAGCTGACTACGACAATCTCTACATCCACAGTGCCAGAAAGCAACTCTCGCACCTGCAGTGCTCGAGTGACCATCGGTCCCGAAGCGACAATAGTCAAATCCTTACCAGTTCTCAATACATCGGCCTTTCCGATTTTAAATTCATATTCACCTCCGAAAAAAGCGCTACCATCTTCCGCAGCAAGAACGGGCAGCTTGGAGCGTCCCATGCGGACATACACATTTCCATATATGCTAGCTACGCGACGAATAATACGATCGCATTGATTCGCATCAGCCGGCTCAAAAATTGATGTATGGAAAAATCCTAGGAAGGAACTGATATCATCAAGCGCCTGATGTGTTGGTCCATCTTCACCTACAGATAAACCGCAGTGCGTAGATACCATCTTGGCATTCGTCTCATTAATATCATTCACGCGCGCCTGATCCTTCGCGCGACTCGTCATAAATGCACCGAATGTTGAGCAGAAGGGGACAAATCCGCGCAAACTTAAACCTCCAGCCGCACTAACCATGTGCTGTTCAGCAATGCCACACTCGATATGCCGCTCAGGGAAAGCCTTTTTCACGCCATCAGTTTTTACCGAACCGGAAAGATCGGCGGTCATGGCAACAACATTCATGTTCAGACCGGCTAAATCAGTCAACGCATTTCCATAGGCACCACGGCAATCGAACATCTCCTGACCTACGGGATACTCTCTTGGCGTACCAACATTAAATCCATCGATCAATGAGCCGTTTTTTGCAAAATCATAACTAAAAATTTTCTCCCTCAAGTTGCCACCAAATCCTGCCAGGAAATCCGCAATAATTTTCTTTCCATTTTCATCCATCATCAATTCGCCCAATGCTTTCTCGGTGAGTTCTTTATTGGTAGCATTTCCATGCCAGCTGGATTTTCCGGCGTCTGCCTCGGCTTCCATGAAGCTCACGCCTTTGCCCATAATGGTATGAGCAATGAGACACACTGGTTTTCCTCTTTCTCCGCTTGCTCCATCAACGCCTGACATCATTTGCATAGCTTTTGCCTTTGACAAGGCATTCCACATCGCTTGATAATCATGGCCATCAACTTCAATAACCTCCCATCCCGCCGCGCGATAGTGACCCGATATATTGGTCGGCATAATAGAATCCAGCGATGCGCTAAGTTGAAGTTTATTATAATCAATAAACAATACTAAATTCGAAAGGGCATATTTACTGGCAAAATTCATCATTTCGTAGGCTTGTCCTTCTTGCTGCTCTCCATCACCCATCAGTAAATATACGGATTCAGGGGATTTTTTTAGATGATTCCCAAGTGCAAAAGCGCTTGCTACGGATGCGCCAATCCCAAGGGGACCCGTAGAATAATGAACACCACGAACCTTGCGATTTACATGCCCTTCAAATACATCCGACGGTTTGCGGAAAAGCGTAATAGCTCGTTCCTTATCCACAACACCCAACTCCCCGAGAATGGCATAAACAGCAGGGGAGACATGTCCATTGGACACAACGACCGGTTCATTTGAGCCACTAATAACAAAAGCATACAGTAAAGACAAATAATCTATTACCGAAAGCGACCCACCCGGATGCCCTGACTGCGCATTTGAAACCATCTCAATAATAGAACGACGACATGAGGTACTAAGCGCTTGAAGAAAAGAAATATGTTCTTCACTAAGAGGTTCACCTAAGTTTGGAATATTCATGGGCAGACTATATAGAGACTAATGGGAACCAAGCAACATCTTTTTCGTTAAAACTTTTCCAAGTTCAACTCCCGGCTGATTATAGGCATCAATACCATACATTTCTCCAAGAAAAGCGATACTGCCTTCTAACATGACAAAAAGTTCGCCCAAACTTTCTTCGGATATACGATCCAGTGAAATATTGGCTGTCGGCCTATCGTATTGGGTGAGTGCCTCTTGCGTGGCTTTTTGTTCAGTATGCATCAATTCTGCAAATGAAATGCCGCTCAAGAAAGAAAATGCCTGCTCATTTGCACCGACCTTCGGAATAGAAACATTGGATCGAAATATTTTGGTCTCAAGAAAAAGAATAAGTTTATCGTAAGGACCTTCATTATAAAGCTGAACCTGAGAGTGTTGGTCGGTAACGCCAAGTGCTTTTATGGGCGTTAATCCGGTATGGACGCTCTTACCCTCTCGATTAACAGCCTTGCCAATGCTCTCGGCCAGGAGCTGTCGATACCAATCGGCCACGGAATAAAGTGCCGATGAGTAAGCCATCATGACCGTAGTGGTGACGCCATATCGCTGCTGCAAGAGATATTGAGCCCGAGCCAGCTGGTATGCCGAATTATCTTCTGTTTTTGTTGATAGAAATGCATCAGCACCTCTACTCGCGCCCTTCAGTAGCTTTACAATATCGATCCCGACAAGCGCTGCCGGAAGTAGGCCAACCGCCGTCAAAACAGAAAATCGACCCCCTACGTTATCAGGAATAGGGAAGTTCACAAAATCCTCACGCCGAGCTTCTTCTCGTAAAAATCCCTTCTCCAAATCCGTCACCATAACAAAATGTTTCGCAAATGAAGTTCCTTTGACAGCCTTCTTCATCTTTTTCTTATAATAAAGATACTGCGCCACAGTCTCCGGAGTCGTTCCCGACTTACTGATAACGACAAATAGTGTCTTCGGGTAGTCAAGAATAGAATCTAAATCGGCAATAAGTTCGGGATCAACATTATCAAGCGCATGGAGCTGAGGTCCTCCTCTTTTTGTCCCGGAAATCTGATTCCAAGACAGAGGTTTGAGGGCTTGCATAAGCGCCGTAACTCCGAGGGCAGATCCTCCAATGCCCAGCACAACGACATGCTCAAAAGATCCTTGAACACTTTTTGTATACATTAAAATATCCTTCGCAAGGCTTGAAGGACGCACAATTTCCAAAAATCCCTGTCTCCGACTCTGAATATCCTGAAGGTATCCACGCAAAAGCAGACCGGAAGAAAGAATCTCTTTCTGTTTCAGTCCATGTGCTTTAAGGGTATGAAGATGTTCCAGGGAAAGACTAACCATAATAAAGAATCATTTTTTAGAAGTTTTTTTCACGGCTGATCCTTTAGCTTTTGTGGCCTTGTCCCAGTCCGCAAGAAATTTTTTGATTCCTGCATCAGTAAGCGGGTGCTGGAAAAGCTTTGTAAAAATAGCATAGGGCATAGTGCAAATATGAGCCCCCAGCATAGCCGCTTCGGTGACATGGCGAGGATGACGTACGCTAGCGACAATTATTTCCGTCTTAAACTCAAATTCTCTATATATATCCGTAATTTCTTCGATAAGAGTCATGCCATCCTGTCCGGCGTCATCCAATCTTCCTATAAAAGGACTTACAAATGTCGCCCCGGCCTTTGCGGCCAAAAGCGCCTGATTCGCAGAAAATACGAGGGTGATATTTACTTTTATTCCTTTCGCGCGTAAATAGCGGCAGGCCTTCAGGCCATGTGGAGTCATCGGCAACTTTACGCAGATATTCTTCGCCCATTTACTATAAGCTAAACCTTCCTTAATCATCCCTTCATAATCTAAAGAGATAACTTCGGCACTAACGGGACCGTCTACCAGCTTTGCAATAGCTTTGACACGAGTCTCGAAATCGACTCCCTCCAGCGCAACGAGCGTAGGATTAGTAGTAACGCCATCTAAAAGGCCAAGGGAAGCCGCATCGGCAATCTCTTGAATATTGGCAGTATCGAGGAATAGTTTCATGATCAAAATATACTCCTACTCAAAGCAGGATTCCACCCAAAATCGTAAATGAAACTTACGCTGTAGCTCGAGCCAAAAGTGACTTCTTCCTTGCAGCGTTGTTCTTATGGATGATATTCTTCTTCATGGCCGTGTCGATGACAGAAAAGGCCTTAGGAAGCATCGCAATAGCAGCAGCCTTGCCGGAATCCTTTGCGACTTTCAATACGTCCTTAACGGCCTTCTTGAGGTCTGCGCGTGTCTTGTAGTTGCGTACTTTAGCCTTGAGGGACTGACGCATGGATTTCTTGGAAGCTGAAAGATTAGGCATAGAGGGATCGTTTTTCAAAAATAAAGCAGACCAAATATAGTGATGGTGGAGCCTGATGTCAAATATATTTGCATAAAGTACCCCAATTCAGGAAAAATTCAACAATTATTAAGGAAAATGTCATGGTTTTGTTACTTTTGTAGTGTACAACGGTATAGGTAGTCACTTACGAGGCAAATGAATGGAATGATAAAGCCCTCAATAAAAAGAATGAGGTAAACTCTTGACAAGAGCACAAAAGTTAGTATAGAATCATCACCTTGCATCATTAATTCATTACTTTTATGCATATGCAAAATGTAAACACACGCAGATTGGCGACGAAAATTCTTTCATCGCTCATAGCTCTTACTCTCGTACTTCAGCCATTGGCTGTAGGCGCAACCGCTGTCTCTGACGCATGGTTACAGACGATCAATGGATCATCTGCATCTGTCGGCTCATCATCGGTTCCACAGTATCCTACTGTTACAAACGTTTCCGCATCAAAGTGGAAGATGGTATCATCAGATACAACAGTTATTTCCTACACGCTTGGTGCATATGCATCAAATCTTCAGGTAAATGTATATCCAAATAATGGAACATACCCAGTTGCTACTCTATATAATGCTTTTCAGAATGCAGGAACATACACTGCCAACTGGGCTGCATCAGGTGCTGAAGCCGGTACATACAAGGTTGAAGTAAAGGCAACAAACGCACTTGGCGTTACGGCCGTCAGTTCAACAAATGTCTATATCGTGCCAAGTGCTTCAAAAGCTACGACGCTTACAAACGTAAGCGTTTCCCCATCAGTATTTTCAATGGGGCAGTTCACGACAATCTCATTTACTACAGATGTTGACGCACTTGTTACGGTTAATGTCATGCCGGTTGGGTATAATGCGATGACGGAGCCAGTTTTCTCTCAGGATATTTTGACGAGAGGAATAACTTCACAATCTGTTACGTGGGATGGAACAGGTAAGAACGGTGGATACGCATCCGCTGCCGACTACATTGTTCTCGTAGCAGCCCTTAACGATAAGGCCGGTGTATTTTCTCCGGAAAAAACAGTTCGATTTGACGGACAGGGATATACGCCAATCGTCGTTGCTCCTGGTGTCTCAATCTTCGACGTCTCACCACTGCAATTCGACTCCGTCAACACAAGCCTCACGGTTAAGTACAATCTTGATGCTCAGGCTACAGTTACGGTCACAGTGAAGAATCAGAATGGTTCTACGGTTTATGACGATACGAGAGCTGCTAGCACAACTCAGATTGGATTTAATCAATATACGTATGGTGGACAGGTAACGACAGCCGCTGACCAAGGTCAGGTAGCTCCGTACGCCAAGAACGGAACATATACCGTTTCAGTCACTGCTCAGAATGCAGCTGGCACATCAACAGATTCCAGGAACTTCACGGTCATCAACAATCCAACGCAGGCTATTATTCAGGTTGTTACGCCAACCACAATCTCAAACACCACATTCACGCCTTATGTTTTCAATGTTAAGAGTGAGAATGCAACCGTTAGCTATACGCTATCAGGAAGCGCACTCGCTGAGTTCAATGTCTATAACAATGGTGGATCACTCGTCT
>CAYHGS010000001.1:0-5811 GCA_964356305.1 uncultured Candidatus Peribacteria bacterium | reverse complement strand
ACACATACGATGTTCGTCTTTATGATGTAACAACGGGTGCCTTTACGACACAGTCACCAAATGGTTCATTCCAGGTTGTAAATGATGTAACGCCTCCTGTATCACCAAAGCCATACTTCTCATCCGTTTCATTCACTCCAAGTACATTCAACGTATGGACAGAGGATGCTATTGTAAGATTTAATCTTTCTGCAAGTGGATCAACTCGTTTGAATGTATTTACAAGTGGTGGCACGCAGGTTTACTCCGGCTCACAGACAAACATGAGCGCAGGTGCAAATACTATCGTGTATGCTGGTTTCAATAACAGTAACTCACTTCTTTCTACCGGTAGCTATAGTTATCAGCTGGTAAGTTATGAAACATCGGGAGCACAGGTGGATACGGCAAACGGTTCATTCCAGGTCGTAAATACTCCAATTATACCTACAAACACCACTCCATACTTTCAGTCAGTAAATTTCACACCATCAACGTTTGATGTTCGAAGTACTAATGCAAGCGTCTCATTTTCTCTTCAGAATAGTGGAAATATCACATTCAAGATTGAGGATTTAAATGGAAATACCGTTTACAACATGTCAAATCTTGGAGGTGTTACGTACTTGCCAAACATGACACACACGCTTACATACACAGGCGTAAACAATAGCGGAACACTACTTCCTTCCGGAACATATAAATATATAATTAGCTCAACGGCAACGGTAGGATCCGGTACTGATACGAAATCGGGCTACTTCACAGCCGTAAACAATGTAGTAACGCCTCCACCATCATACGATGCGATCTCTACATACAATATGACATCTTCATTCGATCCACGATATGGATCAGCGAGAGTATCGTTCACGCTTGTCGATGCGGTTTTCGTCGTCTTTAGAGTAGAGGATTCGAGCGGCAATGTGAGGTATGAGAAGTCAACATTCTTCCCAAAAGGCTATAGCGAGTTCGCTTACGACGGCCGTGATAACAGTGGTAATTTGCTCGCAAATGGTACATATACGTATAAACTTCTTGTTTTCAAGGCAAACAGCACGTTCGAGACCAAGCAAGGTAGCTTCACCATTATGGGTCAGGTTCAACCACCACAGCCACCGGTAAACGCACCAGTCATCTCCAGTCAGTATGCTACGCCAAATCCATACAACCCGGACCAGGGATCATTGAGACTGAACTACACGTTGTCTACAGCAGCTTACGCAACAGTAACAATCTTGAAAGATAATAATATCGTAAAGACAATCAAGATTAACCAGCTCGAAAATGGTGCCAACTCGGCCGTATGGGATGGCAAGTTTCCTGACAGCAAGTTCACGGCAGGAGCAAACGCTACAGCAGGAACATATACATTCAGAGTGGCTGCATACAATAGCTATGGTAGTGCGCAGACGACAGATATGCTCTTTGCTGTTTCATATTCAACAACAGTGCAGACACCATGCGCAGGATTCAAGGATGTTTCGGTAACATCAGCATATTGCAGCGCCATCGAAGAGATGAAGAGACTTGGAGTATTTGCCGGATACAACGATGGAACATTCCGACCAGAGACTCCAATCAATCGCGCAGAGACAGTGAAGGTCATTATGATGGCTCTCAAATACAATGTTCCTACGACAGGTTGGTGGTTTGATAGCGCAGGATTCAAGGATATCAATTCAAGCGCATGGTATACACCATACCTCGCGGCAGCTCGTATCTACGGAGTCATCAATGGCTATCCAGACAACACATTCAAGCCAGCCAATACGGTAAATCGTGTCGAGATGTTGAAGATCTTCCTCGAAGGTGCAAACATTGGTAAGGCTTATGTAAAATGCGACAAGCCATACAGGGATAACACTGCGGGAAAATGGTTCACGGGATACGCATGTATCGCAAAGCAGTACTCACTCGTCGACGCTGTTAACGGTCAGTTCATGGCCGCGAAACTTATGACTCGTGGTGATGTAGCGATCATGATTTACCGGGCGCAGATTCTCGGACTTCTCACGAACCTTCCCCCAAAGAAACAGGTTGCACTCCCACAGCTTACGAACTACATTCCTGGAGCTTTCTACCCAAACCAGGTACAGACAACTGTTTTCCCACCTGCGTCATTTCTTCCTAAGTACTAGACGCGGAGAGCGCACAGCGCGCGGAGTGTCCCGTCCCCGTCCCCATTCTTCTCAAAAAAATCTTACATAAAATTTCCACCCGGACCACACACGGGTGGATTTTTTGTATACGGAAAAAAAGTATGCTAACATTAGGTCACTCATAACCTCAACTCATATGAAATTCAAAGGTCTCTTTACGGGCTTACTCGCCGGTACAGCCGTAGGTATGTTCTTCGCGCCAAAAGCAGGGAAAGATCTCCGTACGGGCATTCAAAAGGAGCGAGCAGCGGGAGGTACGGGCTTAAATGAACTTGGAAAATCAGCAGGCGCTGTTGGAACTGGATTCTGGGGTTTCCTCAAAAAGAACTCCGCTAAGGCGGAAAAGGTGATTAAGAAGGAAATCGATGCACTAAAGAAGAAATAATGGAAAGATATTTTATTGCGGCACTAACATTTCTTTACGGTATTGGAGGTGTTATTACGTTTTTTGGATTTTTCCCAACAATGAAGGATCTGTGGAAGGGAAAACCAAGTGCCAATATTGCTACATATATCATATGGACAATAACGACATTCCTTACCTCGCTTTATGCAATATTTGTAGTGAAAGATTTAGTTTTTAGCGTAGTGATAAACTTTCAATTGGCAGCATGTCTCATTGTCCTCATTTTGAGAATGAGATTACAGTACAGCAAAAAATAAAAATATTTTTTCAGCACAAGGTGGACACTCCATTCAGTCACTCATTGTTGACTGATGCCGCATATGAACACCACGGCACTCCTGCACTCTGACATCAATCATATGTGCAATCTGATGATGCTCTCGGCACAATGGTGCCATGAAGTTCGGATCATGGGACTGATCTAATGAGTATCTTCTCGCGTGGTGGATCTCCCGTGAGGGCTTATTACAACCTGTTTTGGAACATTTTTTGCCATGTTCTTGTTTGATAATATTTATGACCCTTGCAGGTATATATCTACTACTTTTCGCGGGAAGGGACTCAACTACTTTATCTTTTGTTTCTTGGATTTTCTGTTCGCGTTCATTGAGGAACTCGGTTAATGCTTCATTAACATCAATCCCTTTTCCCCTGAGTTCCTCCAGTCGTTGAATGACCTCATTATTCAATCCAAATTCATTGACCTCCTCATTTTGTATTATTTTTATATTGCTTTTTGACTTCGGGTCGACCTGATCTTCCAGCTTCACATCACGAACGAATACCTTCAGGGCAGACAAGGACATCAATTGTACTTTTTCCGCCAATTCCTCTTCATTTTCTATCGTGACGATCGGCATGACTCTGATGATTTTATTCACACTGACCTCGCCACGCTCCAGCAATCCACGAAGTGCCGGTTTATCTTCCAGCCTCAGCGCAATATTCAACGACTCACTAACTTGTAGCTCACTCAATCCTGCCAGTCGCATTCCGAACTCAAAGATATCCTTATAGCCTTTTTTGAAGTACAGCCTCCGTCGATCAATTTCCGGCAACAATGCTCTAAACTTGTTTCTCCACAAAAGTGCCTCTCTTCCAAACCGTTCGCACTGCTCCAGCAATATTTTGTCTGACAATTTCTTCAAATCGTTCATAGAATGAAAAGTAAAAAAAATAAAAAAACAACCGACGAGAAATAATCCTTGGAACTTCTCTCTTGAGAACCTCCATCGTGTAGGACTTATTCCTTAACCAGTTTGTAGATATACAATAGTAAAAATAAGCCAAAAAATCGACAATAACCACTTGAACCGCAAAGATAATTGTGTCGCAATAACACGCTTAAAACAGCAGAAATAAGCCACAAATATCTATAACAATGCACATCTCGCAAGGCAAAACAGACCTCTATCCCCTCAGCTTCTTCATCATCTCCACCCGTTTCCCAATCAACTCAGCAGTTCCGATATCCTCCCGATGAAACACCGGCCCGGACACACGAGCAGCTACGCTTTCCGCTAACTGCTCAGCCTGCGCAATAGTATCTCCCACGCCCACTACAGCAATAGAGCGCGATCCGCAGAGCTCGAGTTCGCCTGATTCACGCTCATCCACCGATCCATAATATAAACGCACTCCACTGGGCACCTCAGAAGGCAACCCCACGACTTCACCCCTCACGGCATCATCGGGATATCCATTTGGAACAATGTATTTACATACTGTCGCTTTTGATTCAAAAGAAACCAAAATTTGATCAAGTGACCGATCAATCATAGCCATACAGATTTCAACAAAATCCGTTTCCAGTAATGGAAGCGTATTCATCACCTCTGGATCGCCGAAACGCATATTATATTCAATCAGTCGCACGCCATCTTTCACGGCGATAAATCCTCCGTACATAATGCCACGATAGAACTCACCGGTTTCTTTGTGAAGGGCTTCCTGTACCATCTGCGTAATGACACGTGCCTCGTCAGCGTCTTTCACGCTTAGGAACGGCAATAAGTGATCACAGTCACTATAGGTTCCCATTCCTCCGGTATTCGGCCCCTTATCGCCGGCAAATGCCCGTTTGTGATCCTGAGCAATCGGCATATCCACGGTATGCACTCCATCCGCAAAGCTCATAAGACTAAATTCCTGGCCAACAAGTTTTTCTTCAAAGACTACACGTCCGGATTTCGCAATACACTCACGAGCAAATTCCATTCCGTCAGCTATGGTATCAAAATGATCTCCCTGAACTTTTACACCTTTGCCACCCGTCAGGCCATCGGCCTTTATGACAAATCCAAGCCCGTCACGTTCTAGCTCTTTTGCAAAGCGCTCCGCCTCGTCCACATCGCTAAACACTCCATATCGTGGATTGCCTGGAATCTTGTATTTCGCCAGCAGATCCCTTGTGAATGACTTCGATGCCTCCAGTTGAGCAACCTTTTGCAATGGCGCAACCGTCTCAACTCCAATCGCAAAAAGTGCATCAGCCACTCCATTACCAATGGGATCCTCGGGACCGATAATCGCAAAATCAGGACGAATTTCAAGAGCATAAGCTACAATTTCTTCATTATTCATCAAATCTCCAAGGCGGTAGCCCTGAGACATATGCATAATTCCAGGATTCTTCGTTTTCGCAAAAACGTAAAGTTCCGCCCCCTGCGGGCTCCTCAAAATCGTCTCAGCTAAAACATGTTCGCGAGCGCCACTCCCGACAAGAAGAACTTTTTTCATAATCCAACAAGGGTTAAGAAAATTAAATAAGCGTTAACTGATCGTCGGAAGATTTGTCGTCTTCGCCATTCTCAGACCTATCTGCCGAAGAACGTGCGATGTCCATTTCTTCAATTCGCTGCTCCGTAATGTCTTTCGTGGGATATTTACCATCCATGCAAGCGGCACAGAACTTAGTAATATTTTTATTACCTTCATGGGCTGACTGGATCAGGTCTTCAATTTTCTGATAAAAGAGCCCGTCGGCACCAATAGTTTTGCAGATTTCAGCGGTATCCAATTTATTAGCAATGAAGTCTTTCTTACTTGGCATATCGACACCATAAACACACGGACTTCGAAGCGGAGGAGCCGAAGATGCAAAATAAACGCTCTTCGCGCCGGCCTCTCGAACGATCTGGATAATTTTTTTGCAGGTATTACCGCGGACAATAGAGTCATCCACCAATAAAATATTTTTTCCACGAATTTCGAGTACGATAGGCATTAATTTATACTTAATGCTTTTTTTACGAATAGCCTGGC